>NZ_RZSN01000236.1:0-6916 GCF_003997315.1 Mesorhizobium sp. M1A.F.Ca.IN.020.04.1.1 | reverse complement strand
CTTCCGGGCCGTCATCCGCCGCGCGCTGATGCTGGCGCTGGGCATGATGGGGCTCGGCGGCCTCTTGATCTGGTTCTTCGTCGGGCGCGCCGCGCTGAAACGCATCGACAGCGTCTCCGACGCAAGTCGCCGCATCATGGGCGGCGACCTCAGCGGACGGCTGCCGGTGACCGGCGCCGGTGACGAATTCGACCGCCTGTCCGAAAACCTCAACACGATGCTTGCCCGTATCGCCATGCTGAACGAGGGGCTGAAGCAGGTCTCCGACAACATCGCTCACGATCTGAAGACGCCGCTGACCAGGCTGCGCAACCGCGCCGAAGCCACCCTTGCCGGCAAGCGCAAGACGACGGACTACCGTCAGGCGCTGGAGGGAACGATCGCCGAGTCCGACCAGCTCATCAAGACCTTCAACGCCATCCTGATGATCTCGCGGCTGGAGGCCGGCTATTCCTCCGAAACAACCGGCCCGGTCGACCTCGCCGCCACGGTGAGCGATGTCGTCGAGCTCTACGAGCCGGTGGCGGAAGAGGCGGGCGTCGTGCTGGAAACCTCGGTGCCGGAGGCGGTTACCATCAACGGCAATCGCGAGCTGATCGGCCAGGCACTGTCGAACATCGTCGACAACGCCATCAAATACTCGACCGGCGCCGCCGAGAGCCCGAAAGTGCGCGTCACGCTGGAGCGCATCGGCGGCGAGGTCAAGCTCGCCGTTTCCGACAATGGCCTTGGCATTCCCGACGATGCCGACCGCGCCAGGGTCACCGAGCGTTTCGTGCGGCTGGAGAAGAGCCGTTCGCAGCCGGGCTCGGGTCTGGGCCTTAGCCTCGCCAAGGCGATCATGACTTTCCATAACGGCAGGCTTGATCTTCTGCCCGCCAATCCCGGATTGTCCGTAGTCATGAGTTTCCCGGCCCGGGAGACGCATTGATGACGGCAAGAATGGCAAAAAAGAAGATCGATACGGAATGGCAACTCCGACCGACGCTGGCGCTTCGCCCGCTCGGCGGCGACCATGCCCGGCGGGAATTGTCTGAGATCGCTGACGCGGCCGAGCAAGACGGCCTTCCGCGTCTGGCCGCGTTCCTCGCCGGCCAGGGAGCACTGCAGGAATTGCTCGCCGCCATCTTCGACCTGTCGCCGTTCCTGCGTGATACGGCCCGCCGCCGGCCGGCCATTCTCGACAAGCTGTTCGGCCAGACGATCGAAGCGCGTCTCAACGAGATCGGCGAGGCGGTCGATCGCGCTGCACGGGCCGAAAATGTTTCGGAATCGAGCCTGATGATGGAACTCAGGCAGTTCAAGGTCGAAGCGCATTTCCTGATCGCGCTGGCCGATCTGTCCGGCGAAGCCGAAACCGCGCTGACGGTGCGCCGTCTGAGCGACCTGGCGGATGCTTGCACACGCGCCGCCGTCGATTTCCTGCTGCTCGACGCGCACGGGCAGGGCAAGCTCAAGCTGCCCCATCCGGAAGACCCGGCGCGCGGCTCGGGCTGGATTGTGCTCGGCATGGGCAAGCTCGGCGCGCATGAGCTGAATTTTTCCTCCGACATAGACCTCGTCGTCTTCTTCGATCCGGAGGCGCCGGCGGTGGTCGATCCGCTCGATGCGACGGAGCTGTTCTCGCGCCTTACCCGCCGTCTCGTGCGCATCCTGCAGGACCGCACCGAGCATGGCTATGTCTTCCGCACCGATCTGAGGCTGCGCCCCGATCCCGGCTCGACCCCGCTGGCGATCCCGGTCGAGGCGGCGCTTCGTTATTACGAGGCCCGCGGCCAGAACTGGGAGCGCGCCGCCATGATCAAGGCGCGGCCGGTGGCCGGAGACCTTGCCTCGGGCTCGGCCTTCCTCAAGGAATTGCAGCCCTACGTCTGGCGGAAATACATGGACTACGCCGCTATCGCTGACGTCCATTCGATCAAGCGCCAGATCCATGCCCACAAGGGCCACGGCGAGATCGCGGTGAAAGGCCATAACGTCAAGCTCGGCCGCGGAGGCATCCGCGAGATCGAGTTCTTCGTCCAGACGCAGCAGCTGATTGCCGGCGGCCGCTTCCCGGAACTGCGCGGCCGCGAAACGGTGCCGATGTTGGACGCGCTCGCCGCGCGCGGCTGGATCACCGCCGATGCGCGCGATGCGCTCACCCGGCAATACTGGTTCCTGCGCCGTGTCGAGCATGCCGTCCAGATGGTGGCCGACGAACAGGCGCATGTCCTGCCGGAAGAGGACGAGGAACTGGAGCGTATCGCGCTGATGCTCGGCTTCACCGGCGAGGCGGAATTCGCGGAAGCTTTCCGCGCCTCGCTGCAGCAGGTCGAGCGCCATTATGCGGCGCTGTTCGAAACGGCACCCGAACTGTCGGCCGGCGTCGGCAATCTGGTCTTCACCGGTGATGTCGACGATCCCGACACGCTGCAGACCTTGCATCGCCTCGGCTTTCAGCGGCCGAGCGACATCTGCCGCGTCATTCGCGGCTGGCATTTCGGCCGCTACCGCGTCACCCAGTCGGCGGAGGCGCGCGAGCGGCTGACGGAACTGACGCCGGCGCTGCTGAAAGCCTTCGGCCAGACGCGCCGCGCCGACGAGGCGCTGATCCGCTTCGACGAGTTCCTCGCCGGCCTGCCGGCAGGCATCCAGCTCTTCTCGCTTTTGCAGTCCAATCCGGCACTGCTCAAGCTGATGGCGACGATCATGGGCGCCGCTCCGCGGCTCGCCGCCATCATCACGCGCCGCCCGCATGTGTTCGACGGTCTGCTCGATCCGGCGTTGCTCGCGGAACTGCCCGACCGTGCCTATTTGTCGGCGCGGCTTGCGGCTTTCATCGACGGAGACCGCGCCTATGAGGATGTCCTTGACCGGCTGCGCATCTTCGCCTCCGAGCAGAAATTCCTGATCGGCGTGCGACTGCTTGCGGGCTCCATCGATCCCGGGCGCGCCGGTCGCGCCTTCTCCGACCTGGCCGATCTCACGATCGAAGCGGCGCTCAACGCAGTCATCGCCGAGTTCGCGTTGCGCCATGGCAGGATTGCCGGGGGCAGGGTCGCGCTCCTCGGCATGGGCAAGCTGGGCAGCCGCGAGCTCACTGCCGGCTCGGATGTCGATCTGATCCTGCTTTATGACCACGACGCGGATGCGGAAGACTCCGATGGCGAGAAGCCGCTGGCGCCCTCACACTACTACACCCGCATGACGCAGCGGCTGATCGCCGCCGTCTCGGCGCCGACGGCCGAAGGCGTCCTGTATGAGCTCGACCTTCGCTTGCGCCCCTCCGGCAACAAGGGGCCCGTCGCCACCCATGTCGACGCCTATAAGAAATATCAGCGGCAGGATGCCTGGACCTGGGAGCATATGGCGCTGGCACGAGCACGCGCCATCGGCGGTGACGCAGCGCTTTGCGCCGAGGTCGAGGACGAGGTCGCGGCGGTTCTCGCCCAGCCGCGCGACGGCGCCAAGGTGAAGGCGGATGCCTCCGAGATGCGGGCGCTGATCGACACGGAAAAGCCGCCGCGCGATCTCTGGGACATCAAGCTGATCCCCGGCGGCCTGATCGACCTTGAATTCATCGCCCAGGTCGCGGTCATCACCGGCGCGGTCGAGGCTGGTAGGCGGGCAACCGCGACGGCGGAAGTGCTGGCGCGGCTGGCCCCCGGTTACGCGGCGCCTGATGTTCGGCAGGAGCTTTGCGAGGCCTGGAGGCTCTATCTCGCGCTGACCCAGATGATCAGGCTCTGCCTTACCGGCGAGTTCCAGCGCGACGATGTTCCGCCTGGGCTTTCTGATCTGCTTCTGGCGGCCACCGACCTGCCGGATTTCGGTGTGCTCGAAGCGCATCTCAAAGAGACGTCGCAAAAGGTTCGGAAGGATTTCGACCTTCTGCTTCGCGCGGGAGCGTCGATCTCGCGAGGTTAATCCACGCGTCATTCCTTGGCGCCGGCGTTTCGAATTTCAGCGCGCAAATTAAGCCGCCACCTTGACCATGGGCGGCGCCTTCTTCAGCGGGATGCGCACCGAAACGATGGTGCCGACGCCTTCGGTGGAGCGAATCTTCAGCGCGCCCCCCTGCAGTTCGGCGAGCGAACGCGAGATGGCGAGGCCCAGGCCGGAACCGGTGTGGTTCTTGGAGAACTGGTTTTGCACCTGCTCGAACGGCCGCCCGAGCTTGCTCAGCGCCTGCTTCGGGATACCGCAGCCATTGTCCTCGATGGTGAGCACCAGCGCGCCTGAGGCGCTGCGCGCCCTGACCGTGATCTTGCCGCCCTGTCCGGTGAACTTCACCGCGTTGGAGAGCAGATTGATTGCGATCTGCTTGATCGCGCGGCGGTCGGCGTAGAGCCGCATCGCATCGGCGATGCGCGTCTCTACCGTGATCGACTTCTCCGCCGCCTGCAGCGAGATGACGCGAACCGTTTCCCTGATCAGCGGGCAGAGGTCGATTTCCTCGCGGTCAAGCGAGAACTGGCCGGCCTCGATCTTCGACATGTCGAGAATGTCGTTGATGACGCCGAGCAGGTATTTGCCGCTGCCGTTGATGTCGCCGGCATATTCCTCGTAGCGCTCGGAACCAAGCGGTCCGAATAGGCCTTGCTGCATCAGCTCGGAGAAGCCGATGATGGCGTTGAGCGGCGTGCGCAGTTCATGCGACATATTGGCGAGGAATTCGGACTTCGCCCGGTTGGCGGCCTCGGCGCGCTCGGTTTCCTTCATGTATTTGCGATTGAGCTCGACAAGCTCCTTGGCGCGTTCCTCTTCGGCGCGGCGGGCGAGGCTAAGATCGTGGATCGTCGCCATCAGGCGGCGCTCGCTGTCGACCAGCTTTTCCTGATGCAGCTTGATCTGGGTGATGTCGGAGCCGACCGAGACGATGCCGCCGTCTCTGGTCCTGAGCTCGTTGACCTGCAGCCAGCGTCCGTCGGCAAGCTGGCGCTCCAGCGTGACACCGCCATGCGGCCCGTTGGCGTTGGCCAGCCTGCGCTCCGAGGCGAAGGCGAGCATCCGCTCCTCCAGCATGTCGCGGGTCGCGCCCGGCATCACGTCACGGTCCGAGAGCCCGTTGTCCTGCTGGAATTTGGAGTTGCACATGATCAGCCGTTCGGCGGCATCCCACAGCACGAAGGATTCGTTGATGTTCTCGATCGCCGTGCGCAGCCGCATGTCCGCCGCTTCCGAGCGCAGCGCGAGATGCCGCTGCTCGGTGACGTCGACGGCGATGCCGATCAGCTGGATCTCGGGCGCTTCCGGGTCGATCACCTGGGCGCGGGCGCGCATCCACACCCATTGGCCGTCGGCGTGGCGCATACGGAACACCTGGTCGATATGGTGGATCTCGCGCTCGACGATGCGGTTGGCGAGCTCGAAGAGGTCGCCGTCGTCGGGATGGATGATCTCGTCGACCTCGCCGAAGGACAGCATTGTGTCGCAAGGCTCGTAGCCTAGCATGTCGTACATCGAGCGCGACCAGTACATCTTGCCGCGCACCATGTCCCAGTCCCACAACCCGCAGCGGCCGCGCACCAGCGCCATGTCGATGCGCTGATGCGCTTCGAGATAGATGCGGTCGGCCGCCTGGGCGCGCGCCGCCTGGCCGAAATAGGCGTAAAGGATGACGATCAGCACGCCGGCCGTCAGCACGAACAACGTGACATTGAGCGACACCGTCTTGCGCCAGCTGTCGAACACCGCCTCCTTGGGCACCAGCACCGCCGCGGCGTTCTTGCGGTCGCCGGTGAGGCTGACGGCGGCGAACCAGTCCTTGCCGCCGATGCTGACATCCATAACGCCGGCGCGGTCGCCGAACATGAACAGCGGCTGGCCGCCGAGCACGAGGCTGTCCAGCGAGCGTCCCTGCCAGCCGGTCGACAATGGCGATACCGCGACGATCTTGAAAGCGCCGTCGGTGATGGCTAGCACGTGGCTGCGACCCATGGCGCCCTGGCGGCTGGTCTTCTCCAGAAGGTCCGTCGCATTCACGCCGGCTGCGTTCGGGTCGGCCGTAATCGCCTGTGCCATCTGGCCGGCGGCTAACGCCAGCACCGACTTGGCGTCGCGTTCGACCTCGTCGCGGTCGTTCACCAGCGACAGGAAGCGCAGTGCGGCGATGACGATCAGGAAGATGATGATCAGTGCGGGGATGGAGCGGCGCAGCAGCGGTTCCGCCGCCAGCAGCCGCTGGTAGGCGGGTTCGGCGATCAGACGCGCATTGCCGGCAGGCCCGCCGCTCCTTGCCTCGCGACGCGCAAAAGCTCTCCCTCCGGGCGCGCCCCACGCGTCCGTCTTGGCCATAAATGGCACTCCCCGATTTGCCGCATACTTGACGATCCGGCTACGCCGCACGTCCGAATCGTCAATAAGGAATCAAAGGTGATTCGCCTTGTCCAGAGGCGCGGCCAAAAAAGATTAAAAGTTGATTGAAATTCGTCGAAACTGCTGATCTCCCCCACGAGGGAGATTGCTAATCACACCAGCGTCCGCTCCACGATGTCGCGCAGGTCGGCCGACAGGTTGTCGGCGTTCGCGATCTGCAGCAGTGCCTGCCTTGCCTTGTTCTGTCGGACCGGTTCCAGCGAGCGCCAGGACCTGAGCGCCGTCGCCAGCCGTGCTGCCACTTGCGGGTTGCGCTTCTCGACCTCCAGCACGGTCTCGGCGAAGAAGCGGTAGCCCTGGCCGCCGGAAAGATGGAAGCCGGTCTGGTTGGCGCTGGAGAAGGTCCCGATCAGCGAGCGCACCCGGTTCGGATTCGCGATCGAGAAGGCAGGGTGCTGCATCAGCGCGCGCACGTTTTCGACGGTCAGCGGTCCCGGCACTCCGGCCTGGATCTGGAACCATTTGTCGAGCACCAGCGCATCGCCGCGGTATCTCATCTCGAAGGCCGACAGTGCATCCTCCGCTTGCGCGGAGCCGGCATGACGGTGCGCCAGCA
>NZ_RZSN01000235.1:0-6950 GCF_003997315.1 Mesorhizobium sp. M1A.F.Ca.IN.020.04.1.1 | reverse complement strand
GCGCCCACTGGACGTTCGTCAGTTCGTACCGTTTGGCCATCCGTCGCGCTCCGAATCAGAACCCTCGGAACGCAATGAATCAACGCCAAACCGCGTTGAGAATCCTGAATGTAGATTGGACCTAGTTGATCTACCCGCCAGCGGCATCTAGCCGGCCATTCATCCCTCTGCACATTGTCCGTAAGGGCAATGCTTCGACGAAGGGCCCGCTGCGCCAAGGCCCCCCGCCCCAAAAGGTCCGGGCGCGCAGCAACGTTTTGCACATCAGCTAGTCGGCTCTGGAATTTCAACCGGAAATCGAGCATGATGCGGCTTGGTATTGGCGTTGGATGCTTCGCGCTCCCATGAAATACCGGAGGACGGGACATGGCCATCGCGCTTGTACTCGTTTTGATCGTCGTGGGCTCGGTGTTGTTCCACTTCCTGAGCCCATGGTGGTGGACGCCGATTGCCTCGAATTGGGACTATATCGACCACACCATCATCATCAGCTTCTGGATCACCGGCGTCGTTTTTGCCGCCGTTGTGCTCTTCATGGCCTATTGCGTGTTCCGCTTTCGCCATCGCGAAGGCAATCGCGCGGTATACGAACCGGAGAACAAGCGTCTCGAATGGTGGTTGACGATCGTCACTGCGATCGGCGTCACCGCCTTGCTCGTTCCCGGCCTGTTCGTCTGGAGCCGCTTCGTCAACGTGCCGAGCGATGCGACCGAAATCGAGGTCGTTGCTCAGCAATGGCAGTGGAGCTATCGCCTGCCGGGCAAGGACGGCAAGCTCGGCACTTCGGACACCCGTGAAGTAGCCGCTGAGAACCCGCTAGGCATCGCCCCAAAGGATCCCAACGGCCAGGACGACGTCGTGGTCGAGGCGGCGGACCTGCACTTGCCGGTCGGCAAACCGGTCAAGATGCTGCTGCGTTCGATCGACGTGCTGCATGATTTCTACATCCCGGAATTCCGCGCCAAGATGGACATGATCCCGGGATCGGTCACCTATTTCTGGTTCACTCCAACAAGGACCGGAACCTTCCAGGTCCTGTGCGCCGAGCTCTGCGGCCAGGGACATCCGCTGATGCATGGCATGGTGATGGTCGACACCGAGCAGGATTACCTGACCTGGCTCGGGCAGCAGCAGACTTTTGCGCAACTGTCGGCGCCTCAGCAAACGGGCTCGGCGAACCCGCTGCCAGGAAAGACAATGGCGTCCGCTTTGGACGTCGAGGCAAAAGTCGAAACTGTCGAGGCCCGCTGAACAGGGAGGTGCTCCCATGGTCGACGTCACACCCGCAGATGCCGTTCCCCCCGCCGAAGTCGGGGAAATGGAACTGTACCATCCGCACAGTTGGTGGACGAAATACGTCTTCTCGCAGGACGCCAAGGTCATAGCGATCCAGTATTCGGCAACGGCAACGGCGATCGGCTTTGTAGCGCTGTTCCTGTCCTGGCTGATGCGCCTGCAGCTCGGCTTCCCCGGCACGTTCGATTTCATTACTCCGGAGGCCTACTACCAGTTCATCACCATGCACGGCATGATCATGGTGATCTACCTGCTCACCGCACTCTTCCTCGGCGGCTTCGGCAACTATCTCATCCCGCTGATGGTCGGCGCCCGCGACATGGTCTTCCCCTATGTCAACATGCTGAGCTACTGGGTCTACCTGTTGGCGGTGCTCGTTCTCGTCGCAAGCTTCTTTGCGCCCGGCGGACCGACCGGCGCCGGCTGGACGCTCTACCCGCCGCAGGCGATCATGACCGGCACGCCGGGTGGCCAGGACTGGGGCATCATCCTGATGCTCTCTTCGCTCATCCTGTTCATCATCGGCTTCACCATGGGTGGCTTGAACTATGTTGTGACGGTGCTGCAGGGCCGCACGCGGGGTATGACCTTGATGCGCCTGCCGCTCACCGTATGGGGCATCTTCACCGCCACCGTCATGGCTCTGCTCGCCTTCCCGGCGCTGTTCGTTGCTTGTGTGATGATGCTGCTCGACCGCGCGCTCGGCACCTCCTTCTTCATGCCGGCGATCGTCGAGATGGGCCAACAGTTGCAGCACAGTGGCGGCAGCCCGATCCTGTTTCAGCATCTGTTCTGGTTCTTCGGCCATCCGGAAGTCTACATCGTGGCCCTGCCGGCCTTCGGCATCGTGTCCGACCTCATCAGCACGCATGCGCGCAAGAACATCTTCGGCTACCGAATGATGGTCTGGGCGATCATCGCGATCGGCGCCCTGAGCTTCGTGGTCTGGGCGCACCACATGTATGTCAGCGGCATGCACCCCTATTTCGGCTTCTTCTTCGCCACGACGACGTTGATCATAGCCGTTCCGACCGCCATCAAGGTCTATAACTGGGTGCTGACCCTGTGGCGCGGCGACATCCACCTCTCGATACCAATGCTTTTCGCGCTCGCCTTCATCGTCACCTTCGTCAATGGCGGGTTGACGGGGCTGTTCCTCGGCAATGTCGTCGTCGACGTTCCCCTGTCGGACACGATGTTCGTCGTTGCCCATTTCCACATGGTGATGGGTGTCGCCCCGATCCTGGTGATCTTCGGCGCGATCTATCACTGGTATCCGAAGGTCACCGGACGGATGCTGGACGAGGCGCTCGGCCAGTTTCACTTCTGGGTCACCTTCCTCGGCGCCTACCTGATCTTCTTCCCCATGCACTATATCGGCCTGATTGGTGTACCGCGCCGCTACGCCGAACTAACAGACATGACGATCATGACGGAGTCGGCCCATCATCTGAATTCGTTCATCAGCATCATGGCCTTCTTGGTCGGCTTCGCCCAGATGGTGTTCCTGTTCAACCTGATCTGGAGCATCCGTCACGGCCGTGACGCCGGCGGCAATCCGTGGCGGGCAACGACGCTCGAGTGGCAGACGCCGCAGACGCCGCCGGCGCACGGCAATTTCGGCAAGGAGCTGCCGATCGTCTATCGTTGGGCCTATGACTATAGCGTGCCGGGCGCGAAGGAGGATTTCATCCCGCAGAACGTGCCGGGCTCCTTCATCCCATCGAGGGAGCCGGCATGAGCGTCATCCTGGTCTTCCTGCTGGTGATCGCCGGCTTTGCCGGATGGTGGCTTTCGCACCAGCGGCTGACCGCGAAGCCGTGGCTCGAGCAAGGCTTGGCCGGGGATTTCGTCGGCCTCGAGCGATCGGCCCTGCCCACCCCCAAGATCGGCCTCGGTGTCTTCCTCGCGGTCGTCGGCTGTCTGTTTTCGCTGTTCACCAGCGCCTATTTCATGCGCATGGGTCTGCCGGACTGGCGGCCTCTGCCGCTGCCGCGCCTGCTCTGGCTGAACACCGGCGTGCTGGTGCTGAGCAGCGTTGCGCTGCAATGCGCCGTGATCGCGGCGCGCAGAGGCCAGACGGAAATGGTCAGGCTCGGTCTTGCGACGGCCGGGCTGACCGCCCTCGCCTTCCTGATCGGCCAACTGATCGCGTGGCGGCAGCTGACCGATGACGGCTACCTGCTGGACTCCAATCCGGCCAACAGCTTCTTCTATCTGATCACCGCCATGCACGGCCTGCACATACTGGGCGGGCTGGTCGGCCTTGGCAGGACGAGCATCGGCGCCTGGACGGGCGCCCGGCCGCAGCGGCTTCGCCTCGGGATCGAGCTCTGCGCTATGTACTGGCATTTCCTGCTTTTCGTCTGGCTCGGCATCTTCGCCGTCCTGGCCGGCTGGGCGGCGACATTCGTGAGCATTTGCCAACGGCTGCTGACCTAGGAGACTGGCGATGGCCGAGACGACACTGACGGATAGCAGCCAGTTGGATCGCCCCCAGGGCTGGCGCGGGATTGCCGCCGACTGGGCCTCGGATCAGCGCGCGTTCAAGAACGTGTCCTGGGGCAAGGCCATGATGTGGATCTTCCTGCTCAGCGACACCTTCATCTTCGGCTGCTTCCTGCTCTCCTACATGACCGCCCGCATGTCGACGCGCGTGCCGTGGCCCAACCCAAGCAAGGTCTTCGCGCTGCACATCGGCGGGTCGGAGGTCCCGCTGATCCTGATCGCCATCATGACCTTCGTGCTGATCTCCAGCAGCGGCACCATGGCCATGGCGGTCAATTTCGGCTACCGCCGCGATCGCCGCAAAACCGCGATCCTGATGCTTTTGACCGCCGCGCTCGGCGCAACCTTCGTCGGCATGCAAGCCTTCGAATGGACCAAGCTCATCACCGAAGGAGTGCGGCCCTGGGGCAATCCCTGGGGAGCCGCGCAATTCGGCTCATGCTTTTTCATGATCACCGGCTTCCACGGCACGCACGTCACGATCGGGGTCATCTTCCTGATCATCGTGGCGCGAAAAGTCTGGCGCGGCGATTACGACATCGGGCGTCCAGGGTTTTTCACCAGTCGCCGGGGCCACTACGAGAATGTCGAGATCATGGGACTCTACTGGCACTTCGTCGACCTGGTCTGGGTGTTCATCTTCGCCTTCTTCTATCTTTGGTGAGAGGCAGGCTTTGCTGAGAGGACGAAATGGCTGAAGCAACCGCAAACGGTCTCGGACAACAGGCGCTGCACTCCACCCACGATGCAGCGACCGCCGGCAAATCGGACACGCACCAGGAACACCCGATCAAGCTCTATCTGGTGGTCTGGGTGTGGCTGTTCATACTCAGCGCCTGCTCCTATATGGTCGACTATTTCGGCCTGCACGGCTATCTCAGATGGTCGCTGATCCTGATCTTCATGATGCTCAAGGCAGGACTGATCGTGGCCGTCTTCATGCACATGGCCTGGGAACGGTTGGCGATGATGTATGCGATCATCCTGCCGCCGATATTGGTGCTGGTCTTCGTGGCGATGATGGTCTTCGAGGCCGACTATACGCTGCTGACCCGCATCGCGTTTTTCGGGCCCGGCCCCTGACGCGCGGTTCGGATAAACCGCAGCCTAATCAGCCCGAAATGGCCGGTGCCTCGAAACAACCGGCGGTTTGGTTTTGATATGCGTCGTGAACTCAAGCAAAGGACGCGGAAAATGACGATAGCGAACAGACTGAGGAATTTCATAGACGGCAAGGGAATCCCGTACGACACCGTCGCGCATCATCGGACTGCAACCAGCAGGCAGGCCGCCATTGCCGCCCACGTGCCCGGCAGCATGATGGCCAAGTCCGTGGTCGTTCACCACGAGCTCGGCTATGCGCTGGCCGTGGTCCCAAGCACCCACAGGATCGAACTCGCCAAGCTCCAGGACGTCATGGACAAGCGCCTCGGGCTCGCTTCCGAGGACGAGGTGGTCTCGCTCTTCGACGATTGCGATATCGGCGCCGTACCGCCGATCGGCGCGGCCTATGACGTGCCGGTCATTTTGGACGAAAGCCTCGGCGACGCCGCCGATATCTACTTCGAGGGCGGCGACCACAAGACCCTTGTGCATGTCAGCGGCAAGGATTTCCGCGACCTGACCACAGGCGCGCGTCGGGCACGCTTCAGCCACCCGGCCCTGTGAGAGCACCGGCACTCCAGCCCGTGCTCGACAGGGTTTGCTAGTTCGCCGGTCTTGGGGCGGCGGCCGGCGCTTCCACGACCTTACGATACACGTGCCAGGTGGCATGGCCGAGGACTGGCAGCACAACCGCCAGCCCCGCGAACACCGGCAGCGAACCGACGATCAGCCCAACGGCGACGATCAGTCCCCAGACGGCCATTACGATGGGGTTCGCCAGCACTACGCGTACCGAAGTGTGAATGGCTTCGTAGGCGCCGACATCGCGATCAAGCAGCAGCGGAAAAGCCACCACGGTGGTGCACAACACGACCACGGCGAAGACGAATCCGATGGCGTGACCCAGCACGATCAGGGTCCAACCGCGCCCGGTGGCGAATATCTCAGCGATGAAGCTGGACAGCGATGCCGGGGGCGCGGGACCGAACAGCTGCTCGTAGAAGATTTTGGCGGTCAAAAGCCACGCTATGAAGATCGCGAACAGCATGATCCCGACCGCGGCGATGGCCGGCAGCGCCGGGGAGTTCCTGACCTCGAAGGCATGGCGCCAGGATGCATCGAGCCCGGCTTCCCGTCTGCGGCTGATCTCGTAAAGACCGATCGCCGCGAATGGGCCGATCAGCGCAAAACCGGACACCAGCGGAAACAGCAGTGGCAGCGCGTTCGCTCCCGATGTCCAGGTAGCAAGCACCACGCCGACGAGCGGATAGATCATGCACAGAAACACGATATGCGAGGGTTTCACCATGAAATCGTCGACACCGCGCCTGAGCGCGTCGAAAAGATCGGAAAGGCCGATCTTTCTCACTCTGGTATGCTCGAGCGTTTCGCTAGCGCCTGCAATGACGTGAAAGCTTGCCATGACCATTCCTCCAGACCAGGGTCCGGTAAGGTCGCGGATTCGCGGTGCTACCGCTCTGCATGGTTGGCCACGCAAAACCGCGACCTGCACCGGCAGCCAACATACTCCATTGCGCCCGATTTGTCTCTTTTCATTGGAACGAGGGTGCGGTGGCCGGCCAGAGCTCCACGCTGGTTCGAGAGGTTTTTTTGCGGTATTCTTATACAACTACAACGCAGTGCCTCCGGTACGCGCAAAGGAGGCTGGATCACTTCGATTGGCCCGTGATCCTTTCCCGATTTCCGGGTCATGCGCCTGTCGAAAGGCGAACGTCATGGACACGCGAACGCTTCTCATACTCGGCCTTGGCATAGCCATTCTGTTGGTGCTGGGATTCTTTGCGCTGCCTGCATGACGGCGCCGGCGGCCACACTTCAGCAGCGTCATGCCGGCCGCCTTCGGTCGGGGCGAGCCGGCGCCACCGAAAGGGGCCTGGAAGGGCCCGCTTACTTCGAAAACTGTTTCAGGTAAGCGATGACGTTGGCTACGTCCTGATCGTTCTTGAGGCCGGGAAACACCATCTTCGTCCCTTTGATCATGCCCCTGGGGTCTTGAAGATACTTCGTCAGCGTGGGCTCAT
>NZ_RZSN01000234.1:0-6986 GCF_003997315.1 Mesorhizobium sp. M1A.F.Ca.IN.020.04.1.1 | reverse complement strand
CCCCTATTCCCCTATTCCCCTCCCTTCCCTTCAATTCAACGAAAGCGCCGTCCGGAACTCCTTCGTGGTGTTGCGGTTGGGATAGGGCTCGTCCGGCACCGGAACGCCGAGATGGGCGCAGAGCGGCGCCCAGCCGTCGCCCAGCTTGTGAACCAGCAGGCGGTCGGCCGGCACCGTCTTCAGCACCGCTTCGATATTGGCCTCATAGACGGCAATCGCATGCGCGCGGTCCTGCGGGCGGCCGCCGAAAACCTGCTTCGTGACAAGGGCGACGCCCAACGACTCCTGATCCTGGCTGTCAATGACGGCCGGCAGGATGGTTTTTGCGAAACTCTCCCACCAGCTTTCCGGCGAGCGCCAGGTGAGGATGACGCGCGCTTGCGGAAAGACTTCGATCAGCTCGCGCCAGTAATGCACCGAGGGCCAGTCGACGCAGGATTTATAACCGGCAAACAGCCGATTCCAATCCGGCGCGGCGCCTTGGGCGAGCGCTCGCCAGAGCCGCTTCTGCTCCGCATGCGCCATGACCTCCGACATGTGATGGCACGGGCCGAAGCCGAGCATGGTCAGCGCCTCGCGCATCGAATCCGTGCCGGTGCGGCCGAAGCCGGTTCCTATCACCCTGATGGTCATTCTCTCCTTCTCCCACTTGTCTTCCCCAATCGTCCGCTGCGGCGCGATCAATCTTCCCGAAGCACGAACCGCAGCCTATTGCCTTCCGGATCCGCGGTTTCCACGGCACCGCCGATCTTTTTCGGCGGCAGGTTGGCGGCATCGAGCCTGCGTTCCAGCGCAGCCAGCTCCTCGACCGATGCAAGCTCAACAGTGAAATGGTCGAGGCCGGCGGCACCCGGCGGCGGCTCGCGCAGCTCGTCACGCGCCCAGATGTTGAAGGCGACCATATGCGGCCGGCTCCCGGTGCCGCAGTCGAACATGCCGAAGCTTCTCGACTGGATGTGCGGGTGGAAGCCCAGCACGCCGACATAGAATTCCATCAGTTCTTCCGGCGCGCGGGCGCGCATATGGATGTGGCCGATGAAGGCGTTCGCGGCCATCCTCTGCTCTACATGGCCGGAATTGCCGAGGTCGCGCAAAAGGCCCGGGAGATCGAGCGGCTCGAGCCCGGAATGCGCGCTGCCGTCGGTGCCGATCAGCGCCACGCGGCCATCGGCCGACACCTCGCGGCGCAGACAGCGTTCCGGCGTGTCGAAGCAGATCTCGATGCCGTTGCCCGACGGGTCGGAAACGTAGAGCGATTCCGAAACCAGGTGGTCCTGGGCGCTGTAGCGCAGGCCGGACGCCTTAAGCCGGGCGGCGGTGTGGGCGAGGTCGCGGCGGCTCGTCACATGGATGGCGACGTGGAAGAGATCGCGCGATTTCTGCGGCAGGGCGATCTGCGCTCCGGCGTGGAGCACGATAAGCTTCCGCCCGCCGGCGCCGAGCTCCGCCGTGGCGGCATCCTCGCCGAGGACCGCCAATCCGAGCGTGTCGCGCCAGACGATCAAGGCAGCCGGGATGTCGGTCACCCTGAGATGGACCGGCCCGAGACGGGTGGCTTGAGGCAACCCTTCGTCCATGGTCGTCCGTCCGATTGCGGTCGGCGAACATATTAGCCGTGAACGATATTTCTGTCTCGCGCCAAGTTCGGGTTGACCCCTCCCCGGCGGGCGGCGACTATTGCCACGAAGCTTCTTGGGAGGAGACCACATGGACGAGACCGACCACTGGCGCAACATGGCGAGCGCGCCGCGGGACGGCAGTCGCATCCTGGTGACGGTGCGCTCGTCCGAACAGGGACCGGCCGAGGTCGACATGGCCTACTGGTCGCGCGCCGACCAGTTCGGCGAGGAAGGCTGGCGGGCGTCGGATTCATCGCCCGGACGCGTCGTCGAGTATGCCGAGCCGGAGCTCAGATGCTGGATGCCGCTGCCCACGGCGGGGCGAGGTTCGTTGCCGAGCCCCTGGGAAGGCGAGGACGTGCCGCTGGTGGATGGCGAGGGGATTTAGCGCCTCTTTCCTTCTCCCCTTGTGGGAGAAGGTGTCGCCGAAGGCGACGGATGAGGGGTGCTGGACGGAGTGAGGCGCTGGGGAATGTCGCTGCGCTGTCGTCGTGGCCGCCAAGCTGGAACACCCCTCATCCGTCTCGGCGCTGCGCGCCGATCCACCTTCTCCCACAAGGGGAGAAGGGGGAGCTTTTCAGCCCACCGCCACCATCACCGCTCCCGCCTCGACCTTCGCCGGATAGGTCCTGAGATTGATGCATGGCGGCAGGCGCTTGGCGGCTCCGGTGCGGTAGTCGAAGGCGCCGGCGTGCTTTGGGCATTCGACCTCGTAGTCCATGACCAGCCCGTCGGCGATGTGCACCGCCTCATGCGTGCAAAGCCCGTCGGTGCAGAAGACCTCGTCGTCGGGCGAGCGAAAGACGGCATAGGTCTTGCCGCCATGGTCGAAGCGGCGGGCGCCTTCGTGTTCGATGTCGTCGAGCCCGCAGGCCCTGATCCAACCGGTCATTTTTCTTCCCTTCAGATCTGTCTTGCCTTCAGATCGAGGCGAACCCATCGGGGCTGCGAAGCCGGCCGCCCCGATGATCCGGGTCTAGTTCTTGTTCAGGTATTCCGCCGCGTTGGCGGGCGTCACCAGTTCGAACGGCACATAGACGACGCGGTCGACCTTCTCGCCTTTGGCAAGCGCGAGCGCCGCATCGACACCGCCGCCGCCCTGGCCCTTGGCGTTCTGGAACACCGTGACCGAGAGCTCGCCGGCCTTCATCGCCTGGAGCCCGTCCTGCGTGGCATCGATGCCGCCGACCACGACATTCTTCAGGTCGACGCCGTTGGCCTTGAGCGCCAGGATGGCGCCGATGGCGGATTCGTCGTTGTTGGCGATGACGGCGTCGGGCGCCGGGCCGGCGGTCAGCCAGTTGGTCATCAGGTTCTGCGCATTGTCGCGCGACCATTCGGACGACTGCTTGTCGGTGACCTTGATGAAATTGCACATGTCGGTCGAAAAGATCTGCTCGACATCCTTGGTGCGCTGGAGCGCCGCCTGATGCACCAAGCTGCCCATGATGATGTAGGCGGTAGCGCCGGCCGACTTGCCCTTGGCGCGCAGCATCTTGCAGACCTCGAAGGCTTCCAGCGTGCCGGACTCGACCTCGTTCGAGCCGACATAGACCTGTTTCTCCGGCAGGTTCTTCATGTCCGATGGCTCGAGGTTGACGAAGACCAGCGGAATGCCGGCCTTGGCGGCTTCCTCGCTGATGGTCTTCGAGGCATTGGTGTCGACCAGCGTGACGATGATGGCGTCGACGCCGCTGGCGATGAAATTCTTGACCTGGTCCAGCTGTTTGGCGACGTCGTTCTGGGCGTCCTCGACCTGGATCTCGGCGCCCTTCTCTTTGGCGCGCGCCTGCATGCCATGCATCAGCAGCGTCTGGAAATTGTTGTCGAAGTTGACGATCGAGACGCCGAGCTTGGCGGCGAAGGCGCCGGTCGAGACAGTCGCGAACGCGGTCGCCATGAAAGCGGCGAGCGCCGTCGAGATGAGAAGTTTCTGCACGGGTTTCCTCCCTCTGGATTTGGAGTGCCGGCTCACTCCTGTCTTGTTCGCCGGCCCTTTCGGGATCGTTGAAGCGGGCGGCTCAGGCCGGCCACGTGGCTTTCTCTGCAGCTGTCATTTCGCGGCGGCGTTGGCGCGCGCCTTCTTCTTCTCGTAGCGGGCCTGCATGCGCGCCTCGCCGTCCTTGCTGCCGTCGTGGAAAGTGCCGAACCAGCGGTCGAACGGGATCAGGCCGTCGCCGTAGTTCACCTCGAAATATTTGTGGTGCAGGTAATGGATATAGGCGTGGCTATCGACCGATCTGTCCTCGGTCAGTTCCACCTTGTCGAAGCCGACATGGCCCGGGATCGCGCCGAAGCCGGCATAGTGGAGCTGGTAGAGCGCCAGCAGCGGGTTGGACGGAATGATCAGGTGCCAGAAGGCGACGCCGAGATAGCCGAGCTGCTCCACCGGATGCATCGACAGCGACGACCAGGGCGACGGGTTGACCGAATTGTGGTGCACCGAATGCACCCATTTGTAGAGCGGCCCCCAATGGATCGTCCGGTGCAGCAGGAAGAAATGCGTCTCGTGGATGATCGGCACCACCAGCGCCAGACAGAACAGGTAGACGGGATTCTCCGCGAAGGTCAGCCACGGCACGTAGCCGTTGGCGTAGGCGTAGAGGATCGCCACCTCGATCGCCGTCCAGATCGGCATGCCGGTGCCGAAGGTGCGCAGTATGTTGTCGATGTTCTGGTTCTCGAAGAAGAAGGCTTTGCTCTTCTGCTCCGAGGGCCATTTGCCGTTGTATTTGAAGCGGTTGCCCTGGGCTCTCAAAATGTAGAGTCGAAGCTCGAAAGCGCCGAAGAAGACAAGCAGCGCCGCGCAGTTGACGATGAACAGGCGCAGGATCCAGCCGATGGCGAGCGTCTTCATCGTCTCGACGTCGGGCAGCACGTAGCGCCACCACACCACTGCCGAGAGGGCGAAGAGCAGGTTGTAGGGCAGGAAATAATGCGGCAGCCACTTCAGCAGCGCCAGCGGTCGCGGCGGAAACGCAAAGAGCGGCGCGGTGCCGGCCGGTTCGTTCGGGGCCCAATCGCCCCTCTTGTTGCGCGTGCCGTATTGCAGGTCGTCCATGGCTGGTCTCACAGCGATTGAGAAAGCGTGAGGAAGCGGTCATAGGCGGCATCGTCCATGTCCACCTGGTGCTTCGGTTCCGGGTAGCTGCCTTGGGCGACGTCGCGGCCGAAGGCGCGGAAGGCACTGATGCGCTTTTCCTGCAGCTCGGCCTCCAGCGTGACGAAGTCGGCATAGCGCTTGGCATGGCGCGGATAGTGGCCGGTGTGGGTGCCCAGCACGTCGCAAGAGAAGAGATACTGCGTGTCGCAGGCAGTGCCGCAGCCCATGCCCATGGTGATCAGCGGCGTCGAGCGGGTGATGTGGTCGGCGAGCCTGACCGGCACCGCCTCGACCTCGATGCAGGCCGCACCCGCATTCTCCAGGTCCTTGGCCGCGCGCAGCACCTTGAAGGCCTCTTCCGCCGTGCGGCCGACGGCGCGGAAATTCGTCCAGGTGGCGCGGTTCGGCACCAGACCGACATGGCCGGTGACGGGAATGCCTTCCGCGGCCATCGCCTCGATGAAGCGCGGCGAGTGCGATGAATAGACCGCGTCGGCGCCGCGCTTCATCATGGCGAAGCCCAGCCGCACCGCTTCCTCGGGCGACGCGACCGCGCCATGCGGCATGCCGACGGAGAGGAACGCGTAAGGCGCCGCCCGGCGGATCGATTCCAGATTGTGGTCGGGCTCGCAGGAGAGGATGACGATGTCGCAGGCGACCGCGGCCGCCGCCTCGGCCGGCGTGTCGACATGCAGCTGCAGCCATTTCCTGCTGCCCTTGGCGCTTTGCAGGTCGTAGGCCGTCAAGCGTCTTGCCACCGATGATCCTCCCGTTCGCAGGCGGACGATCAGGCTTGTGAAAGCTCCCCCTCACCCGGATTGCCAGCCGAATTGCGAAGCGCAGCTCGGCGCCATCCGACCTCTCCCCAAGGGGAGAGGAGCCAGGCTGCGTCGGTGCCGGCCCCTCTTCTCCGCTCGGGAGAAGGTGGCCGCGCAGCGGCCGGATGAGGGGGAGAATTCGCACATGCTCGTCTCCCGTTCGCGGTCGAGTTAGCACCGCGATGCCGGCCAAGGCTCGCGCAACCTTGATCAAATCAAATCAAAGGTTCTCGGCAGTGAAGGTGATGAAGCGGATCGGCGGGTTGTCGACCGGCAGGTCGTGCAGGTTGAGCGCCGCCAGCACCAGGTCGATGGCGCGGCGCGCCTGCGCCTCCGGCGCCTGGTCGAGCACGACGTCCATCGTGCCGTCACGCAGGCCGCGCGTGCTGCGCTCGGTCAGTTCATGGCCGACGAAGAAGACGTCGCGACCGCGTGGGTGCCGGCGCAGCACTTCGTTCAGCGCCGTGTTGGCGCCACCGGCATTGTACAGGCCGGCAAGGTCGGACCAGCGCACAAACGCCTCATGCAACTGCTCGGCATTGCGGTCGCCGTTGTCGAAACCGAACAGGGTGGCGATGGGTTCGAAATCCCGCCCCTCGTCGATCAGATAGTCGAAGAAGCCCCGTACGCGGTCGCGGTGGACGCGATAGATCTGGCTGTGACAGATCGCGACCACCTTGCCCGGCCGCCGCTGCATCTTCGCCATCAGCAGCCCCGCCATGCGGCCGGCGGCGTAATTGTCGATGCCGACGTAGGTGCTCTTGGTGCCGGAGATCTGGGTGACGATCTGCACCGTCGGGATGTTTTCCGCCTCCAGCTTCGCCACGGCCGCGCTCACCAGCGGATGGTCGGGGACGGCGAGGATGAGGGCGGCGCGCCGCATCTCCGGTTCGAGGATGCGCTTGGCGATCGCCGCCGGATTGGCCTCGTCGAGAAAGGTGCGGTGGACGGCGATCGAGCGGTCGAGCGTCGCCGCGATGCGTTCGAAGGCGCGGGAGAGGCGCGCGAAGAAGGTGGCGTCGGGCCTGACCAGGATCACCTCGATGCGGATGACGCCGCGATGCGCTTCGGGCAGTCGGCGCGGATAGTCGAGCGAGCGCGCCGCCGCCACCACCTTCTCGACCGTCTCGGGGCGCACCCCGCCCCTGCCGTTCAAAACGCGCTCCACCGTCGCCGTGCCGACCCCGGCGCGGCGGGCAATTTCGAGGAAGGTGGGCTTTGGAATGGGCGGGCTCCTGGGGGTGCTTTAGCGCGAAGCCTAGCCGTTCTCCGGCAACAGGAGAAGGCGAGACGCCGAAGCCGCTAATCTCCCCCCTTGCGGGCAGGGGAATCGCAGATAAGTTGATTGGCTATTGCCAAGCCGCAAAAGAAGGATTCTTGAGAGGCTTTCTCGTAGCAGAGGAGGCCCGAGTGCGGCTTGTTTTGTCGATCCTGCAAGCAGTTCGC
>NZ_RZSN01000233.1:0-7035 GCF_003997315.1 Mesorhizobium sp. M1A.F.Ca.IN.020.04.1.1 | reverse complement strand
GTGATGATGGTGCCCTGCCTGATCCTGTTCCTGGCGCTGCAGCGCTTCTACATCCGCGGCCTGATGGCCGGGGCCGTCAAATGATTTTCCCGCATTCGAATGGAGTGACGTTATGACCGCAGCACAATCCGCCACCGCAGCCCAGGCAGCCGCGACCGCGAAGCCGAAGCTTGCCTTCCGGCCGCTGCCCGTGCCCCAGGTCGATGTCCGCGGCTTCTGGGGCGACCGGGTCGACGCGGTCGCCGCCAAGACCGCCGGCATCCTCTACGACCGCTGCGTCGAGGCGCGCATGCTGGAGCAGATCGATCCCGACCGGCCGTCGCCCGGCGTCGTCATTCCGTTCCATTCGCCGTCGCCGGACGAGGCCGACGCGCAGGGCGCCGAGTTCACCGGCTCGACGGTGACGACCCAGATGTTCTGGGATTCCGACTGGGGCAAGACCATCGAGACGGCCGCCTACTCGCTCTACCGGCGCCGCAATCCGGAGCTGGAGAAGAAGATCGACGCCGTCATCGACATGTACGGCAAGCTGCAGCAGGAGGACGGTTATCTCTCCAGCTGGTACCAGCGCATCCAGCCGGGTCTCCGCTGGACCAACCTGCGCGACTGCCACGAGCTCTACTGCGCCGGCCATCTGATCGAGGGCGCCGTCGCCTACTTTCAGGCGACGGGCAAGCGCAAGCTGCTCGACATCATGAGCCGCTACGCCGACCACATCGCCTCGATGTTCGGCCCGGAGCCCGGCAAGAAAAAGGGCTATTGCGGCCATGAGGAGATCGAGCTGGCGCTGGTGAAGCTCGCGCGGGAGACGGGTGAGAAGAAGTACATGGATCTGGCGAAGTACTTCATCGACCAGCGCGGCCAGCAGCCGCATTATTTCGACGAGGAGGCGCGCGCCCGCGGCGCCGACCCGAACGCCTATCATTTCAAGACCTACGAATACAATCAGTCGCACAAGCCGGTACGCGAGCAGGACAAGGTCGTCGGCCACGCCGTGCGGGCGATGTACCTCTTCTCCGGCATGGCCGACATTGCCACCGAATATGGCGACGACAGCTTGCGCGCGGCGCTCGACAGGCTGTGGGACGATCTGACCACCAAGAGCCTCTATGTCACCGGCGGCCTCGGGCCGTCGGCTCACAATGAGGGTTTCACCAGCGACTACGACCTGCCCAACGAAACCGCCTATGCCGAGACCTGCGCCTCGGTCGGCCTGGTGTTCTGGGCGAGCCGGATGCTCGGCATGGGGCCGAACCGCCGCTATGCCGACATGATGGAGCGGGCGCTCTACAACGGCTCGATCTCGGGCCTGTCGCTCGACGGCTCGCTGTTCTTCTACGAGAACCCGCTGGAGAGCCGCGGCGGCCACCACCGCTGGAAATGGCACCGCTGCCCCTGCTGCCCGCCCAATATCGGCCGCATGGTGGCCTCCATCGGCAGCTATTTCTACGGCCTCGCCGACGACGCGCTGGCCGTGCATCTCTATGGCGACTCCACCGCACGCTTCGAGATCGCCGGCCGCCCGGTCAGCCTGGTCCAGACCAGCAACTATCCCTGGGACGGCGCGGTCTCGATCGAGATCGAGGCACAGACACCGGTTGAATTCACGCTTTACCTGCGCGTGCCCGCCTGGTGCCGCAACGCGGCGCTGAAGCTGAACGGCAACATGCTCGATCTCGATGCGGTCACGGTCGACGGCTATGCCGCGATCCGCCGCGAATGGCAAAAGGGCGACCGCGTCGAGCTCGACCTCGAAATGTCGATGGCGCGCCTCTTCGCCAATCCGGAAGTGCGGCAGGACATCGGCCGCGTCGCGCTGTCGCGTCGGCCCGCTGCTCTACTGCGTCGAGGAAACCGACAATGGCGGTGGCCTGCACCGCATTGCGCTGCCGCGCACGGCCAGGCTGGAGGCGCACAAAGAGCCGAACCTGCTCGGCGGTATCGTCACGCTTTCGGCGATCGGCAGCCGGGCCGAGGCGAAGACCTGGGGCGGCGATCTCTACCGCCCCGAGCCGCCGGAAACCGAAGAGACGACGCTCAAGGCAATTCCTTACTTCGCCTGGGACAACCGCGATCCCGGCGAGATGCTGGTCTGGCTCAGGGAAGGGTAGGGCGATCGCTGGATCTACAGATGCACGAAGGCGGTCAGCGGCAGGTGGTCGGACGCCACGCGCGACAGCGGCGTGTCATGCGCTTCCACCGCAGACACCATGCCGTCGCGGTTGCCCATGATCCGGTCGAGCGCCAGCACCGGCAGGCCCGACGGAAAGGTGGGCACAGCGGGCAGCGGGGGGCCGAAGGTGGTGTGCAGCGTGTTGAGCGCGGAGCGGTTGCCCAGCCGCCATTCGTTGAGGTCGCCGAGCAGGAGCGTCGGCCTTTCGTCGGCGCTGCTCATGATATCGAGCACGACGCGGGCCTGTTCCGAGCGCGAGCGCCGCAACAGGCCGAGATGCGCAGCGATCACGCGCAGCGTCCGGTTCTCGTCGAGGTCGATCTCGGCGACCAGCGCCCCGCGCGGCTCCAGGCCGGGCAGCTTGATCTGGTGCACGTCGCGCACCGTGCCGCGCTTGAACAGAAGCACGTTGCCGCGCCAGCCATGTGCCTTGCCGTTTCCGGTGACCGGCACCGGCACCAGCCCCGTTTCGATTTCGAGGCGGTTGAGGTCGAGCAGTCCGGCGCGGTCGCCGAAGCGGTTGTCGGCCTCCTGCAGCGCGATCACATCGGGGCTGATCTCGCGGATGACGCGCGCGGTCCGCTCGGGGTCGAACTTGCGGTCGGTGCCGATGCATTTGTGGACGTTGTAGGAGGCGACCACCATCTCGGCGCCGCCGACCCGTTTCGGCGCCGTGGCTTTCGCTTTCCGCATCTTTCTGCCGCGGATCGACAGGAGCACGGTTTCGGGGAGGGTGCGTCCGTTTCTCTCCATGGTTCCTGCTGCTCGTCTTCCTTGCCTACAGATAGGGCGATCCCAGCCACAGCAATCGGTCGAGGACACGAATGACGAAGGCTCTGGCCCTCAGCATCTCGAGTGTCACCGGTTTCGCCGACGCGATCGCCGCGTCGATACGCGCCTCGATCGCCCGGGCGAAGTTGGCATCCAGGACCTCCATGTCGATCTCGAAATTCAGCCTGAGCGACCGGGCGTCGAGATTGGACGAGCCGACATAAACCCACGCGCCGTCGATTGCCATAAGTTTCGAGTGATCGAAGGGGCCCTCGTGGCGCCACACCCGGCAATAATGCTTCAGGACCTGGTCGAACTGTGCCGTCATGGCGCGGTCGACGAGGAAAAGGTTGTTCACCGCCGGCACCACGATGTCGATCTCGACGCCGCGCGCACCGGCCGTGGTCAGCGCGCTGATCAGCTCGCGGTCGGGCAGGAAATAGGGCGACATGATGCGGATCGATTTGCGGGCGACCGAAAACGCCCCCATCAGCAGCTTGTGGTTGGTTTCGTTCGCGGCATCCGGTCCTGTCGCCACGGCTCTGACCAACATCGGCTGGCCGGGCGGCGGGGCGGTTCGCTCGATTTGCCAGGCGTCGCCCTTCAGCGCCTCGTTGCTGGCGAAGCGCCAGTCCTCGGCGGCGACTGAGAACAGGTCGGCCACCACCGGCCCGGTGACCTCGAAATGCGTGTCCCTGGAGCTGTCGGAACCGGCGAATTCGGCCGAGAACCCCTTGCGGATGTTCATGCCTCCGGTAAACGCCACCGTCGCGTCGATGACCAGGACCTTCCTGTGGGTTCTGAGATTCGCATAAGGAAGTCTCAAGCCCATGACGATGTTGCCGTTGAAGAGATCGACGGCGACGTTGGCCTCCCTGAGCTGCTTCAGGATGCTGGGTACCGAATAGCGCACGCCGACGGCGTCGATCAGCACGCGCACGGCAAGGCCGCGTTTGACCGCGGCGGAGAGCGACTGCGCGAACATCTGTCCGACGGCGTCGTTGTCGAAGATGTAAGTTTCGAGAAGCACGCTCTTTTGCGCGCCGTCGATCGCCCGGCACATCGCCGTATAGGCCTCGTCGCCGGTCTCGAGCACGGCGATCGTGTTTCCCGAAGTCAGCGGACGCCGCGCCACCCTGTCGCCCAGTGTCTTCAATCCGACGAAGCGCTGGCCGAATTGGGCCTCGATCAAGGCTTCGACGGCGACGTCGCGATTGTGCCCGGCCTCATCCGCCGAACCGGCGCTGGGTCGCATGGCGCTGATCGTCGCGCGGCGGATGCGGTTGATGCCGGCGATGGCGTAGATGATCGCGCCGAGGAAGGGCGACAGAAGCATCACGCCGACCCACCCCGTGGCGGCGCGCACGTCTTCCTTCGTCATGATGGCATGGACGATGCCGACCGCCGCCATCGCCAACGACAGGAAAAGGATAAGCGTCGACCAGTGACTCGCTATCGCCTCGAACATCGGCCCGACTATTGTGCGAGCCGGCGCGGAAGGCAATGCGCCAGGTCAAGGCGGCACGGATTCGCATGCAGCTCTTTCCGGCCCGGTTGCATGAGGGATCCCGCCAGTGTGACCGGTCGTTCGAACGCTTTGCGCCTCTGTGCGAAAATCGGTCCACCAGGCAAGACGAAATCGTCGTCGGCATTGTGTCGGCGCTGCCTCAGTGCCGAAGTGTCGGAGCTCACGCGGGAACCTTCGGCGATCCGATGCGTTTGGCTCTTCGTTGCCGAGCGGGAATGGGAGATGCGCATCGAAAGCCTTCAAGGAACCGAGGGGTTTATCCGTACCCCGCAGGACGCCGTCGCCCTGCAAATCCCGCCCGACTTCATCGAGACGCTGCCCATTGCGATCTACGCTTGCGACGCGCAAGGCCGATTGCTTTGGTTCAACAAGCGCGCTGCCGATTTGTGGGGGCGAACGCCCTTGCTTGGCTCGGACAGCGAACTCTATTGCGGATCCCACAGGCTCTATCTCGATGGACGGCAGATCGCGCGCGCCCAAACCCCGATGGCCGCGGTGCTGCGAACCGGCATTCCCGTCAGGGGGGTTGAAGGAAAGCTCGAGCGGCCGGACGGCACGGCGATATGGGTGATGGTCCACATCGAACCGATCGAAGACGAGGACGGTCGGGTCGTCGGAGCCATCAACTGTTTCCATGACGTCACGGACCGGCGTCTGACCGATGAGATCATTGGGCAACAGGAGCAGCGGCTCGCTGCAACTTACCAGCATGCGGCGATTGGCATCGCTGAAGTCAACGCGAAGGGCGAACTCGGGCGCGTCAACGGCTACCTGGCCGACCTGCTCGGCTATTCCGCCGATGAACTTGTCGGCAGGTCGGTGTTCGATGCCACTCTGGCGGAGAATGTCGATGCGGACCTGCGTCAGTTCGAGCGTCAGGTGCGAGGCGAGATCGACAGCTACCGGCACGAAAAGCGCTTCATCCGCAAGGACGGGGCAAGAGTCTGGGTCGCGGTCACGTCCTCGAGCGTAAGGGACTCCGAAGGCCGCTTCTTGTATGCGGTGCGCGTCCAGCAGGATATCACCGCCCGCAAGAAGGCCGAGGCCGCGCTCGTCCGGCATCTGGAGCAGCAGGCGGCGCTTTACGAATTCACGGACAGCCTTCAGCGCGCGGCGAATCTCGGCGAGGTTCACGAGATAGCCCTCAGCACCATCATTCGCGCATTGGGTGCGGACCGGGCCTCCATACTCTTCTTCGACAACACCGGCTTCCTCAGATTTGCCGCCTCGCGAGGCCTGTCGCAAGCTTACAGAACGGCCGTCGAAGGCCATTCCCCCTGGTCGCGCGACACACGCGATCCCGAACCGATCGCTATTGCCGACGTCGAGCAAAGCGGATTGCCGGACGACCTCAAGGCGGCTGTGCGGGACGAAGGCATTGCAGCGCTGGCTTTCATTCCGATCTCGGTGCGCGGTCAGCTGCTCGGCAAGTTCATGTCCTATTACGATCATCCGCACGATTTCGTGGAGTCCGAGCTTCGTTTTGCGCTGACAGTGGCCGGACAACTCGGCTTCGCGGTCGACCGCGTACGGCTCGAGACCGCCCGCCAGACGACGGAACGCGCGGCAAATCAGCTCGTGGCCGTTGTCGAATCCTCTCACGACGCGATCATCAGCAAGGACCTCAACGGCATTATCGCCTCATGGAATGCCAGCGCGGAGCGGCTGTTCGGCTTCACGGCCGACGAGGCGATCGGCAGGCACATCACGATGATCATCCCCGATGACCGGCTGGGCGAGGAGCCGGAGATCATCAGGCGCATCAGCAGCGGCGAAAACGTCGATCACTTCGAAACGGTGCGTCGCCGCAAGGACGGCAATCTCGTCGATATTTCCCTGACGATTTCGCCGATCCGCAACAGCCAGGGCCTCATCATCGGCGCCTCGAAGATTGCGCGCGACATCACCGACCAAAAGATGGCTGAAGCCAAGCTGCGGGCGAGCGAGCGTCAGCTGCGCGACCTGCTGGCGGCAATTCCGGCGGCGATCTACACGACGGATGCCGACGGCACGATAACCTTTTTCAACGAGGCGGCCGTCGAGCTTTCCGGGCGCGTTCCGCAGATCGGCAAGGATAAGTGGTGCGTGACGTGGAAACTGTTCTGGCCGGACGGAAGCCCGCTTCCTCACGACCAGTGCCCGATGGCGGTCGCCCTGAAGGAGGGGCGTCCGATACGCAACGCTGAAGCCGTCGCCGAGCGCCCGGACGGCGTGCGCATTCCCTTCATCCCGTATCCGACGCCGCTGCGCGATGAAGATGGCAAGATCGTCGGCGGCATCAACATGCTGGTCGATATCAGCGAACGCAAACAGGCCGAAACACAGCAGCGGCTGCTCTTCAATGAGCTCAATCATCGTGTGAAGAACAACATGCAGATGCTGCAGTCACTGCTGAGCTTGGCGGGTCAACGGGCAGCGAACCCGCAAGCGCGAGAAATCTTGCGTGAAGCCGGCAACCGCGTCGCGGCCATGGCCGCTGCTCAGCAGGTCCTGTACGAGACGGTCGATTCGACGCAGTTCAACGCGAAGGGTTTCTTGCTTGCGGTTTGCGGGACAATAAAGC
>NZ_RZSN01000232.1:0-7149 GCF_003997315.1 Mesorhizobium sp. M1A.F.Ca.IN.020.04.1.1 | reverse complement strand
GCTTGTTGCCGGCAAGGTCGACGAGGCCAAGAAGGCGATCCAGGAGGCTGCCGACATGGGGCATGTCCGGGCGGTGTTCGAGCTTGGCTATCTCAACGCCACGGGAACGGGAATGCCCGTCAATCGCAAGCAGGCCAATACCTTCTATGCCGCAGCGTCCGACAAGGGCGATCCGTATGGAATGACCTCGTGGGGTCGCGCTTTGTTCAACGGCTATGGCGTCGATCGTGATGCCACCAAGGGCCTGGACCTGCTGCTCAAAGCGGCGGCGATGGGGCACACCTATGCCATGAACGACCTCGCCGCGATTTTTACGGAAGGTCGTAACGGCGTACCTGCCGATCCGGCTCGCGCCGTGGCCTTCCTCAAAGCGGGCGTCGAACGGCAGGACATGTATTCGATGAACCTGCTCGGCCGAAATTATCTCGCCGGCACTGGGGTTGAGAAGGATCCCAAGAGCGCGCTCGAACTCTTCCAGAAATCCATGGATCTCGGCCAACCCTACGCTCCCGGCAGCTTGGCGCGTATGTACAGGGACGGTGTCGGTGTGCAGCAGGACCTTGCTGAGGCGCAACGCCTTTTCGAGGTAGCGACCGACCGCGGTGATCAGTCGGCCGCATATGATCGCGCGGCTCTGGAACTGCAGCGGGGCAACAAGGCGGACCAGCCTCTCGCCGTACGTTACCTTGCTTTCGCGGCGGCGCTCGATGTTCGCAACGAAATTCCAGATGCCAAGGCCACGCTGGCGAAGTTCGGAGCTAAAGCGAAAACGGCGGCCCTGAAACAGCTGCGTGGGGAACTCAAATCAAAGATTTCGGCGGAAGGCTCGTTGGACGTTCAACTGGTCAAGACGGCCAGAGCGGTCTGGGAGCAAGCCAATCCGCGTCGGGACTTGTTCTGATCAACAAGGAGGCAATGGTGGGCAGGGCATCGAAACTGGCAATCATCGCAACATTCCTAACTGGAGTTCTGGCTGTCGCGGGGTGCACCGCCGTGACGCCCCAGGTCGAACCGGAGCCGACGACGAAGCAAAAAGTCGTTCGGACAACGACCACGCCAAAGGTGATCAAGCAGAAGAAGGTCACCGCGAAGAAGCCGATCGAACCGGCGGAGGTAACAACTGAAGCTCCGCCTCCAGTTATTCCAGCGATGGGCGGAGGCGGTAGCGGCGGCAATAGTGGTGGTGGCGGCGGCTGGGGAGGTTGACCCCAAGGGGCGCAAGGCGGCTATACGTGATCGCCGACATTCGAGCAGGCTTGGCTAGTTTGAGCAGGCTTGGCTAGTAAGCATCGGCCGATTGTTGTTGCGCCTCCATCTCCGCCATCTCGATGCCCATTTCGACGAAGGCTGAAAGCACGGTAAACCGGTCCGCGAGCGATACCCGCGCAAGGCCTGCCAGTATCCCCGCGCCGACGGCATGGGCGGTCGGAAATTCGGCTGTCGCCTGATCGATGCCCGAGTCGCCGTCGCGCCAGCCTGCTGCCAAAGCGATCCAGGAAACCGGCGTCGCGGGCGGCACCTCAACGGCCTGGGCCACCGCCTCGCGATGGTCGGGATTGCCGGGTTCGCCGACCCAGTCGCCGACGAGCGCAAGCAATTCGAGGTCCGTGTCGCCGAGGAGCTCGGCAAGGTTGCTCAGGCACTCATGCGCCCACCAGATCGCGGGCCGCTCGGGCAGGAGATAGGCGCAGAAGGTGATTGCTTCCTCCGGCACTCGCCCGGCGAGCAGCGCGCGGCAAAACTCGATCGAGGGCTGGTCTGTCGGGACCGCTTTCATGTCCCGGGCAATGGCCGGGCAAGCGCTGAAGAGATCCCGCGCCGTCCTGAACCGGAGCCCCCTCGCCATGGCTGCCACGCCCTTATTAGGAATAGGGATACTGAAGCCCCGGCGGAGGCGCTGGTCAAGCGTTAGCTTTAGCAAACGACGGGCGCACGCAGCGTGTGTTTGTTCACAGACAATCGGCGCGAGATTTGCTATCGTCCGCCGCAGCGAAATCCGCTCAAACAGGGAGTAACGGTCATGCGGTGGGCCAGTTCAGCCTTTGCATTGGCGGCCGTGCTTTTTTCGACGCACGTTTCCGCTGATCCGCTTCAGAAATCCGAAGACATCGTGAAGTTCTTCACCGGCGCGGGCAATCTCGGCGCGACGCGCGGCATCTGCGTCGGCACTGAAGAAGAGTGCAAGAGCAAGAACGACCAGACCGCGGCCCCGACCAAAACCGGGCTCGACATGATGATCAATTTCGCGCTGGATTCCGCCCAGCTCGACCAGACCGCGCGCACCGAGCTCGACGAGTTCGCCAAGGCGCTGAAAGACAACCGGCTGAGTTCGTTCAGCTTCGTTGTGGAAGGCCACACCGATGCTTCGGGTTCGGATCGCTACAATCAGGAGCTTTCGCAGCGCAGGGCGAAATCGGTTGCCGCATTCCTGACCGCGAACGGCGTACAGGCCACCCGGCTGGAAGCGATTGGTCTCGGCAAGTCGCACCCGCGCGTCGCCGATCCCTACGATCCGGTCAACCGCCGGGTCGAGATGCGGATCAGGACGGAATAAGCCGCACGAATCACTCACGCTGCGAACAGCGACCGACGGTAGCGCGACAGGGCCTCAAAGGGTGGCCTGGATCGAGCTTATCAGGGCCGTGACGGCTTGCTTGTATTTCTCGAACTCCGGCGATGTCTGTCGGACCTGGGTCGTGGTCGTCTGCTGGTTCTGATCGGACGACGCCAAGCGGGTCACCTTCTGACCCATTTTCCGCTCGGCCCAGTCGGCGACGTAGCTGGTGGTCTTTCCGGTAAGGAAAGGGTTGGCCTGGATCACGGCGGAGCCGAGCACTGCGCTCAATTGCGCCGAGCCGGGCGCCGCCAGCACCTGGGCAGCACCTTCCATGCCCAGGAAATGGCAGAGATAGAGCCGCCCGGCGGTGATCTGGTGGCCGCGGGCGCGAAGATAGGCTTCGCCCTCGCGCGCCAGATTGCGCACCATCTCGCGCGACAGTGTGGCATCGTAGCGGAGCGCGAGCAGGTCGGCGGTCGACAGCGAGCGGGCGAGATCGGGCCGATAGGTATTCATCATCCGGATCCAGGTCTTGGTGATGAACTGACCGGCACCGGTCGCCGAGGAGAGCGGGTTCTTGGCTCGCGCTTTGCCGCCGCTTTCGACATGGACGATGCGGTCGGTCAGCGTCTCGACGGCAGCATCGCCGTAGCCGCCGCCGGCGCCGCCGGAAGCATAGGTGGCGACCGTGGTGACCGTACCCAGCGGATCGATCGCCTGGCCGCTCTGGTAGAGCTCGAAATGCAGGTGCGGGCCGGTCGAAAGTCCGGTGGTGCCGATATAGCCGATGACGTCGCCGGCCTTCACCTTGGTGCCGACGCCGCTCGCGATGGCGAATTTCTGCATATGCGCGTAGCGCGTCTCGCGCCCGTTGGCATGGGTAATCTTCACCAGATTGCCATAGCTGCCGCCATCGCCCTGGAAGGTGATTTCGCCGTCGAAGGCGGCCATGATCGGCGTGCCGACCGGAGCGGCCCAGTCGACGCCTTTGTGAATGCGAACGGTGCCCAGGATCGGGTGCTTGCGCGGGCCGAACGTCGAGGTCATCACCCCGCTCACCGGCGTGACCATGCCGTTGGTGACGTTGAGCGAGCGAACCTCGTCATTGCCCGTCACGCACGCATACTGGCCATCGCTCTGCTGGAAGACGAAACAGTCGAGCGTCTTCTCCGTGCCCTGAACGCCGACATAGAGGACCCGTCCGGAGATTTCGCCCTGGCCGCGCGGCGTCTGCGAGTAGATCAGCACCAGCCGCTGGTCCTCGCTGGCGAAGGCGTCGAGATCCTGTCCTCGCGACAGATACATGATGGCCTCTCCGATCACGCTGGTCGGAACCTTGTTGCGGGCGGCCGTCGAATATATCGCATCGAGCAGGCGATATTGGCGCTTGGGCCCGCCTTCGTCGGATGCGCCTGAATAGTTGAAAAGGTCCTCCCGCACCCACGGGTCGACGCCCGACACGAACGCGCCCGCAGCATTGCGCGTCAGCGTCCCGACATAGACATTCCTGGCGTAGATCGAGACCTGCATAAGCGACATGGTGGTGGTCTCGCGGTTCGGCCTGAATCCGCGCATCGCCACGACAAAGCCCGCCCCCAGCCCGTCGCGGTTGAACAGCGTCTTCAGCGCTTCGCCCGCCAGCTTCGCGTCGTCGGCGGAGAAATGCGCATCGGCGACGACGCTGTCCAGGCTGCGGTCGTTGAGGATTTTTACGAATGTGTCCTCGGTCGCCTCGAAGCGCTGGTATTCGCTGCTGACGGTCGCAACGGTCGTGTTGTTCTCGATCTGGGTCTTCTTGAACGCGGGAAGGGCAGCCTCGCCCTGGTCGACGGTCTCCCCCCAGCCCGCTTCCGGATCATCGGCATCCGCCTTGGGCGCTGAACTGGCAGGAGCTTCGCTCTCGTCGGGTGCGGCCTGAAGGTCGTTCTCAAGATCGCCTTGCTGGTCGTCGGCTGCGCCCGGAGCGAGGGGGGCGGCTTGCCGATCCTGCGGCGCCGTTGCAGGAGATTTCGGCACGGTCTGCCGCTGCGCCTGGAAGAAGGCGAAGTCCTCCTGCGTCGAGGGGATCGTCGTCATGAATTTTTCGCTGGCGCTCAACATTACATCGGACAGGATTTCGATCTGCGGCGAGGCGCCGGAACTGTCGAGCTCGGCCGGGCGCGCGACGGTCTTGCCCTTGGCCGTGTCGGCATCGGGCGCGAGCGTGATCCACATCGGATCGCCGGCGAGGTCGATGATGGCCGGCACATAGACCGAAGCGTCGGGCGGCACGTCATCCATCCCCTCGACCGGATGCAGTTCCTCGTCCTCGTCGCCGAAGGACCAGTAATCGCGTGTGAGGTAGAAACCCGTAGCTGTCGAGACGAGGACGAGTGCCGCAACGCCGGAAAAAATCCAGCGCCACAGCTTGCGCCGCCGCTCGGCAAGGCGCGCCTGCTTCTTCAGTTTGAAGCTCGTGTCGATGCTGTGCGTCACTGGCCGTTCCCGCTCAGGAAATAGGTCCAGCGCACCTGCTCCTGCGTGTCGACCTCAACGAAGCGCGCCGCGATATGGCCGCGCTGCCAGCATTCGTCGATGCCGCGGATCGAGAAGCGGCGCCGGTCGATGCACATCTCGATCGATCCGGTGAGGATCGCATGGCCGAAGACGTCCGTGGCGTAGATGTAGATGTAGCGGTTGGTCAGCTCCTCGCGGATGACGTTGACGCACTGGTTGGCGCCGATCGTCCACCAACCGTCGGTCTGGTCGGCATCGTCGACCTTCTGTCCGACGGCGAGGTTGACGACGTCGAGCGTCTGGTTGCAGACGGTGAATTCGGCATGTGCCTTGTTGACGGATAGCACGGAGAGCAACGCCGTGCCGGCAAGCGCAGCAAGCTTCATGCGGCCGATGCGATCAGCAACAGGCCGGATCGGTCCGCGCTCCTTGCGTGACTGGGACGGGGTGGAAGAGAGCAGGCGGCAGAGAACCATCGGCGTCCGCGCTATCCGCCAAGCCGGAAATACTTGGCGGTGGCCGAAAATCCGGAATCGTCCGCCTGGATCTCCTTAAGGATCCGGGGCAGCACTTCCGAGGCGGGGGTCGGGCCCGCGAACATCGCGGCCTGGACGTCCCGTGGCCCGGTGATCACCAGGATGACCTGAGGCAAAGCCTTGCCGGCCGCCTTGTCGTCAGCGGCGAGATCGATGGCGATCTTGAAGGTCGCCCTGTCCGGCTGCGCGACCATGCGGCTGTCGAGGTTGAAGGCGGTGCCATTGTGGTTGATCAGCAACACGCTGGAGATGAGCCCCCCGCGCGTTACCAGCGTGCCGCTGATCGGTGATCCGTCGGGCACCGATGTCCGGTCGAGCATGAGCTGCGGTCGTTCAGCCTCGCTTCGGTCGAGAAGGTGCAGGAAGGTGGGTACGCCGCATTGTGATGGGGTAATCAGGCGCACGCTGATGTCCGGCTCGACGTTGAACCTGGACTGGAACGCACCAAGCAGTTGCTCGAAAGGCTGCACGGCGGTTCCGAATCCCTCGATGGCCGCGGATGTGCCCGTTGCCGATGTCAGGGTCGCGTAGAAGCAATTGCCGCCGCTGAAGTCGCGCACCCAGGAGGCGCGCTGAGCCAACGCGTCGGTTTTGTTTGCCGGCGGCGGAACCTGGGGCTTTGGCAGATTGATTGCGACGTCGGTATTTTGAGATGGCTTGTTGGCCGGCGGTGGCTGCGGCAGTGGTGCCGGTTGTGTGGTCGAGACTTTCGGCCTTGCCGGCTGAGTAGCCGCTTCGGGCGCTGCCGGCTGGCGCGCAGTCGAAGCCGGCGCCTGATTTTGGTTTTCCGTAACTTGCGGCGCCGGCGTCTTCGACTTCGACAATTTGGACAGAGCGTCGACGAGGTCGGATGCGCTCGGTTTCGTCGCCGGCGGTTTTGCTTCCGGCGCCGCAGCAGCTTCCGCCGTCGGGCTCGACGGCTTTTGGTTTTCCGCTGCTTTCGGCAGGGGTGCCGGCAAGTTCTCGACCGACGGCTGAGCCGGTTCGGCCTCCGCCGGCTGCGAGGCTTTCGCCTCGTTGTTTTTGGCCAGGCTCTCTGAAAGGGCAGGCGGTGTCGGCTCGGATTTCTGTCCGGTCTCTACTTGCGCCTGTTTCTGGGCGGTCTTGTCCTGCGGTTGCGGCGCAGCCGATGGGGCCGGCTGTGTCGGCTTCTGCTCAGTCTCGGCCTGCTTCTGGACGGGTTGTGTCGTGTCTTGCGGTTGCGGCAGAGCCGGAGCGGCAGCCTTTGCCCGCTCAACGGCGGCTGTGCTGTCCGCCTTCGGTGCTTCCGGCTGCGGTTCGGCCGGCGCTTGCGGCCGAGGTTGCGGTGCCTCTGGCTGAGGCGTCGATGCCTCCGATGCCGGCTTGGGTGCTTCCGCGACGGGTTTTGCCGCCGGCTTCGGCGTAAGGGGCCCAGGCTTTTCGACGGCGGGCGGAGTGACCAACGCGCCGCTGAAATAGACGCCGGCCGAACCGCAGCCGGAAGCACCGAAGGCGGACAGCACAGCCGCCGTTGAGCGGGCAAAGGCTGCCGCTCCGGCTCTGCCGCAACCGCAAGACACGACACAACCCGTCCAGAAG
>NZ_RZSN01000231.1:0-7465 GCF_003997315.1 Mesorhizobium sp. M1A.F.Ca.IN.020.04.1.1 | reverse complement strand
CAATCGTAGAACGGATCGGTCGGCGAGATCGGGTCGCGCAGTTCCGCCACGCCGGCAACCAACGGATGGTCCGGCGCGAAATCTGCCTTCAGCGCCCCGGCCAGGACGACCAGCCCGCCGACCAGTTCCGGATGCCGCGCGGCCACCTGCATGGCGACCATGCCACCCAGCGAATGGCCGAGAACGACCGGCCGGGCGAGCCGCAGGTTGCGGATCAGCCCGGCGACATCGTCGGCGAAATCGGCGATGCCAAAGCCCCTGCCCGCCTGCGAGGCGCCATGGCCGCGCAGGTCCGGCATGACCAGCCGCCGCGCGGAAAGATGCGGCGCCAGCAACGAGAAACTGCGGCTGGTGTCGGTGAAGCCGTGCACCAGGACGAGCGGCGGTTCCGAGCCGGCGACCTCGACATAGGCGAGGTCGAGGCCACCGACATCGACGAATCGCTTGCGGCCGGCCCAGGCGTCCTGCTCGCCCCCTTGTCCCGACAGATCCAATGCCGCGGGCCTCACAGTCCAAGCTTTTCCTTGACCGCGGCGAGGCCGGGCTTGCCGTCGAAGGTGGTGACGCCGGCAAGCCAGGCGTCGACACGATCCTTGTTGAGCGTAATCGATTTAAGCGCCGCTTCCTCCGGCTTCATGCCGTCATTGATGAGGTAGCCCATGCCGACATTTTCCAGATCGATGTCGAAGGCAAGGTTCTTCAGGAACTGCGCCACGTTCGGGCACTCCTGCAGGAATCCCTTGCGCACCTGGGTCGTCACGGTCGCGGCGCCGAAATTCGGGCCGAAGAACTTGTCGCCGCCGGTCAGATACTTGAAGTCGTACATCGTGTTCATCGGATGGGGCGCCCAGCCCTGGAAGACGATGAACTGCTTCTCCTTGATCTCGTAGCCGACCTCCGAGAGCATGCCGGCTTCGCTCGATTCGACCACCTGCCAGCCGTCGAGCTGGAACTGAGGATCGGCGATGGCATCCATCATCAGCTGGTTCGAGCCGGGCTCGATGCCGTACATCTTCTTCCCGAATTTGTCGGCGAATTTGTGCAGGTCGGAGAGATCCTTGACGCCGGCTTCCCAGACATAGGTCGGCACGGCGAAGGTGTATTTGGCGCCGACCAGATTGACCCGCACATTCTCGATCGAGCCGTCCTTCCTGTAAGGCTCGTAATACGTGACCATCGCCGGATCCCAGTAGCCGAGGAACAGGTCGAGGTCTTTGTTCTTCATGCCTTCGTAGATGACGTTGATGCCAAGCACGTCGCTCTGCGGCTCATAGCCGAGCGCCTGGAGCAGGACCTTGGCCACGCCCGTCGTGAAGGCGAGATCGTTCCAGCCGGGCTCGGCCATTCGCACCACCTTACATTCCTCCGCCTCGGCCGCCTGAACGGTTTGAGCGGCCACCATCAAGGCAGCGAGACAGACGCCATTCGCAAGCAAGCGCACCATTCCGGTTCTCCTCTGTTGACCATTTGGTCATGTTATTGTCCCAGCGGTCAATGATTGATCTGAGCGGGCGAAAATGTCAACATGGATTCGCAAACATGGATCGATCCGGTGAAGCTCACACGTCTCAGCGACATACGCCGCAAGGAGTTGCGGCAAGCGGCCTTTGCGGTGCTCGAGCGCGAGGGCATTGCCGGCGCCACCTTGGAAAAGGTCGCGGCCCAGGCCGGCGCCTCGAAGGGCATCGTGCTGCACTATTTCCGCAACAAGCAGGAATTGTTCGAGCACGCGATGCGCGAGGCCAATGCCGTGCTGTGCAACGCGGTGGTGGCGCGGCTCAAGCGGGCGCGAACGCCGATCGAGCGGCTGGACGCGGTGATCGAGGGCAATTTCGAGGAGCATTTGTTCCTGCCGCCGCTCTGTCACGCCTGGCTGTCGCTCTGCGCCGAGGTGCCGCGCGACGAGAAGCTGGCGCGCATCCAGCGAGTGATCCACGCGCGCATGCGCTCGAACCTGTTGTCCGGCCTGCGCGGCCTCGCATCGCCGGAGTTGGCCGCGGAGATCGTACTCGGCGTCACCGCTCTGATCGACGGGCTGTGGCTCAGGCTTGGCCTGCAGCCGGGCAGCGTGTCGCGCGCGCAGGCGGTCCGCCAGGTCAAGGACTATGTCGCGGGGCGGCTCGCGCTGCGCCAGCCCGCGGCCATCGGCCTGGCGGCCGGATAACAGAGTCTACTCTCCGACCTCATCCTCCAGGTTGCGGAAGCCGAGCGCCTCGACTTCCACCAGGATCTGCTCGCGGATCCAGCGATGCGGCGCCTCGTCGTCATGGCGGGCGTGCCAGTACATCCTGACCGCCGGCGAGGGAATCGAGATTGGCGCCCCGTAGATGCCGAGCGGCAAGGATTTCGCCGCCACCGCCGCGAACTGCATTGGAACGGCCGCCAGATAGGGTCCGCTCGCCACGGCCAGCGCGACCGCCTGGAAATGCGGCAAGGCAAGCGTGACCCGGCGCGTCCGCCCCATCTTCCCCAGCGCGTCATCGGTGAAGCCCGACATCGAGCCGTCGATGGAGCGCAGCGCGTGCGGCAGCTCGCAGAAGAGATCGAGCGGCACCTGCTCGCCTTCGGCGATGCCGGCCCGATTGAGCGCTGCATTGCCCTTCGCCGCGATGACGGCGAAGGGCGAGCCGAACAGCGGTACGCTGGAAACCCATTCGGCGACTTCCAGGGGACGCTCCAGCGCCACGTCGATTTGGTCCTCCTGCAACAGTTTCGAGACGTCGCCGATGGCGCTGTCGAGGAAGCGGAACGACACTGATGGCGCCACCGCCGCGATGCGCGCGGCAAAGGGCGGCATCAGGAGCATGGAAAAGAAATCCGCGCCCATGAAGGTGAAGGTCCGCTCCAGCCTGGCCGGATCGAAGTCCTTCGCCGGCTGGAAAGCACGCTCGATCTCGCGCAGCGCGGCACGCACAGGCCCGGCCAGGCTTTCGGCGCGTGGCGTCGGCACCATGTCGTTGCCGCGCCGCACGAAGAGCTGGTCGTTGAGCGTATGCCGCAGGCGGTTGAGCGCGGCACTCACCGCAGGCTGGCTGAGGCCGATCTGCTCGCCGGCGCGCGTCACGCTTTTCTCGCGCAAAAGCGCGTCGAGCACCCTCACCAGGTTGAGATCGAGCGCGTTCAAATTCATCGCATCAATTCAGTCCATATGATCATTCGATTTCCATCTCCCACGCGTCGCTGGTTAGTTCGCCGTCGACGCCGCTTCGCCGGCCCAACACAAAGCAGAGACACCATGACAATGATCAACCGGACCATCGCAGGCAAGGAACTCCTTTGGTTCAACAACACGCTCGTCGCCATCCAGGTCTCTTCGGCCGACGGAGAGGACGGCATCTGCGTCATCGAGCATCGCCTGCCCTATGGCGATTCCCCGCCGCTGCATATGCACCGCAACGAAGACGAGGTATTTCACATCCTCGAAGGACAAATGCGTTTCCAGATCAACGGCCATGAGCGGGTCGTGGGCGCGGGCGAAACCGTCATCGCGCCGAAGGGCCTGCCGCATACATACAGGGTCGAATCTCCGCAAGGCGCGCATACGCTCACCGTCACGCGCGGCTCGGATTTCGAGACGATGGTGCGCCTGGCGAGCCGCCCCGCCGAACGGCCGGACCTGCCGCAGCCGGGGGCGCCGACGCCCGAGATGATGGCGACGCTGATGAGACTCTGCGCCGAGAACGGCATCGACATCGTTGGACCGCCGATGGAGGGCTGATCTGGCCCACAAGGGGGGAGATCGGCAGCCCCCTTCAACCGATTTGCATCTTCCTCGCCCGCAATCTCCGCTTGAAGGGTTTTGTGCAACGCGATACGCCCTTGCGCAAATCGACAGACCGGAGATTTCCCGTGAGCGCTGAGAAGACCAGAACCGAAACCGATACATTCGGTCCCATCGAGGTCGCGGCCGACCGCTACTGGGGCGCGCAGGCGCAGCGTTCGCTCGGCAATTTCAAGATCGGTTGGGAAAAGCAGCCGGCCTCGATCGTGCGCGCACTGGGCATCGTCAAGCGCGCCGCGGCCGAAGTGAACATGGAGATGAAACGGCTGGATCCAGCCATCGGCAAGGCAATCGTGGACGCCGCGCAGGAAGTGATCGACGGCAGGCTCAACGACCATTTCCCGCTCGTGGTCTGGCAGACCGGTTCGGGCACGCAGTCCAACATGAATGCCAATGAAGTGATCTCCAACCGGGCCATCGAGATGCTCGGCGGCGTGATGGGCTCCAAGAAGCCCGTGCACCCGAATGACCACGTCAATATGAGCCAGTCGTCAAACGACACCTATCCGACGGCCATGCATGTCGCCTGCGCCGAGCGGGTCGCGCATCACCTGATCCCAGCGCTCCACCATCTGCACAAAGCGCTCGACGCCAAGGCCCGCGCCTTCAACCACATCATCAAGATCGGCCGCACCCACACGCAGGACGCCACACCCCTTACGCTCGGCCAGGAATTCTCCGGCTACGCCGCGCAGGTCGCGTCGTCGATCAAGCGCATCGAGCAGACGCTGCCCGGCCTGCAGGAACTGGCGCAGGGCGGCACCGCGGTCGGCACCGGGCTCAACGCGCCGGTTGGCTTTGCGGAAAAGGTGGCGGACCGGATCGCCGCCATCACCGGCATCGCCTTCGTCACGGCGCCGAACAAGTTCGAGGCGCTCGCAGCACACGATTCCATGGTGTTCTCGCATGGCGCGATCAGCGCGGCGGCCGCCGCGCTGTTCAAGATCGCCAACGACATCCGCCTGCTCGGTTCAGGCCCGCGCTCGGGCCTCGGCGAGCTGTCGCTGCCGGAGAACGAGCCGGGCTCGTCGATCATGCCGGGCAAGGTCAACCCGACGCAGTGCGAGGCGCTGACGCAGGTCTGCGTGCAGGTGTTCGGCAACAATGCCGCGCTAACCTTCGCCGGCAGCCAGGGCCATTTCGAGCTCAACGTCTACAACCCGCTGATGGCCTATAATTTCCTGCAGTCGGTGCAGCTGCTTGCCGACGCTTCCGTATCCTTCACCGACAATTGCGTCGTCGGCATCGAGGCGCGGGAAGACAACATCAAGGCGGCGCTGGAGCGCTCGCTGATGCTGGTGACGGCGCTCGCCCCCACCATCGGCTACGACAACGCCGCCAAGATCGCCAAGACCGCGCACAAGAACGGCACCACGCTGCGCGAGGAAGCTCTCGCCACCGGGCTGGTCAGCGAGGCCGACTACGACCGGCTGGTGCGGCCCGAGGACATGACGCATCCGGGGTAGTTCTCGCGGCGCGGACAGGCCAAAGGGGTCGTCGTACCAGGGCGAAGACGACCCGATCGGGCGTTTCGGCTAGTCCCCGAGGTCTGCGACTGCAACCCCAACCGATGGCTTGGCTATTTTGCGGGGGCACAATTTACTCGTTAATCCCAATCCGCCGACACGATTTTCGCGCGCGTCCGACGGTCACCGAAACATACTGCCTGTGAACAATGTGTCGCCGCATCGGCGGCTTTGGTGAACAGTCTTCGTCGTCTATCTGACTGGGCATTCAACACGATTCGGAGACTCGCCAATGTCCATCAACACTTCCGCCGCCGGTACCAGCATCGCGTCCAACAGTGCCACCACCATCCTGCTCGGCCGTATCCTGCTCGCCGTCATCTTCCTGCTTTCCGGCTTCGGCAAGCTTACCGCCATTTCCGGCACCGCCGGCTATTTCGGCGCCCTCGGCCTGCCGCTTCCGACCGTGACGGCCGTCGTGGTCGGCCTCATCGAGCTGCTCGGCGGCCTTGCCATTCTTGTCGGGTTCCAGACGCGGATCGCCGCCTGGTTGCTCGCCATCTTCACGATCGCCACCGGCCTGGTTGCTCACACCGGCTGGGCCGACCAGATGCAGATGATCCAGTTTCTAAAGAACCTCGCCATCACCGGCGGCTTCATCCTGCTCGCCTCCTCCGGCGCCGGCGCCTATTCGATCGACGCCAAGCGCGGCTGATCTCCTCCCCTCCCAAGCTGAAATTGGCGGCGCGGAATTTTTCGCGCCGCTTTTTCGTTTTTCGATTGCAGGCGTACACTGCACCGAGAGCCGGTGCATTCCCGGATACCGGCAAGGGAGGTGGGCCATGAACCGCAACGCGTTGCTTCTCGCCTCGCGGCTCCTGCTTGCCGCGCTGTTCGTGCCCTCGGGCTTCCAGGTGCTGACCAACTTATCCGGCACGATCGATTACTTCACCGGCCTCGGCCTGCCGCTACCGACCCTGGCGGCCTGGGGCACCGGCCTGTTCGAGCTGATCGCCGGACTTTTGATCCTTGTCGGTTTTCAGACGCGGATCGCGGCGCTGCTGCTTGCCGCCTTCACTATCGTCGCCGGCTTCATCGGCCATTTCGGCCAGGGCGGCGAGGATGCGACCCTCACCTTCATGCACCATCAGATGCTGATGAAGGACATTGCCATTGCCGGGGGCTTCCTGGCGCTCGCCATGGCCGGCGCCGGCGCATGGTCGGCCGACGGCCGCCCTTTTGGCGTCGGTGCCGAGATCACCTGATCCGTCACTTGACGGAAATGCTCGGCCCGCCCTCGACCGCAAGCACTAGCGGGCGGTTGGTGATGCGGGCCAGCTGCGCCAGCCGCCCGGCAGGTCGTTCGCCATAGAGGTCGGCAAGCGACGCCGGCAGCACCAGCGCAAGCGCACCGTTGCCGCGGCTTTCCCATTTCAGCCGCGGCATGACCCCGGGCATCGCCGCCGTCAGCAGATAGACGACGCGCATCATCGCCGCCAGCGCGCGGGCGCGCTCGAGCATGCGCGGCGGCGCCAGGGTCTTGATCTCGGGCGCGATCGCATCGTTGAAGATGCCGTCATGGCGATAGGCGTTGGTCAGGGCCAGATAGGCGCGGCCAGGATGGTCGACGCCGATAAAGGACGCATGCGCGATGATGTTGAGCGACTGCCGGCCGCGATATTCGGGATGCGCCCGCCAGCCGATATCGGCAAGCAGGCAGGCGGCGTGGCGGTAGCGCGCCTCATCCACCGTCTCGTCGATGCCGAAGGCCTTGAAAGCCTTGTCCGTCCAGTCGACGAGGTCATGCGCGTGATGGACCGAGCGCGAGCGCAGCAGCGCCAGTTCCTCCGCCGCGGAGATCAGCGGATCGGCCTTCTGCTCGGCGGCGTCGAGCAGCGAATAGAGGAAGCCTTCGCGCACGCCCTGCGCCGAGACGACGATCTTCGAGGGCTGCATTGCCGCCATGATTTCCTGCAGCACGACCGCACCGTAAGGCAGCAGCGAGCGGCGGTTCTTGGAGACGCCTTCGATGCCCTTGACCTTTTCGACCTCGCCCTTGGCCACCTGCCTAAGGAAGTTCAGGGCGCTGTCGGCGGCGATCTCGTAATGATGCATGACGCCGAGCGGGTAGTTGGTCATCTCCATATGCAGCCGGGCGAGGTTTCGCCAGGTTCCGCCGACGGCGTAGAACACCCTGCCCTGCCCACCCTTCAAAAGC
>NZ_RZSN01000022.1:0-47763 GCF_003997315.1 Mesorhizobium sp. M1A.F.Ca.IN.020.04.1.1 | reverse complement strand
CTCCCGATTTGGCGATCGCTCTGGAGTTCAGGCTGGTGCCGAGCAGAACCGTTATGGCCGGTGGAGTCACCGCCGCAAAACGCCCTGCCTTCTTGAGAAAGTCCCGGCGCGCCTGAGCCTCTGAAACCAGGGTTTCCTGCGTCCGTTCCGAGCGTTTGGTGCTTTCGGCTGGCATGACAACCTCCCCATGGGCGTTTGACAGTCTCACAGCTACTTTATGGTTCCCCATGCCAGAATTACTAGTTCACTAAAAGGCTTAGATTTTCGCGCTTGGAAGCAAAAGCGTACGAGCGATGCGCCGCGCGAAATCGGACGAGCCTTCCCGCGCCGAACCGCCGGCGCTTAGAAACCGCCGCGCTCCCCAAATCAAATTGCCGGCCAGGAGCAACATCAGGCTGGCTCCCGAGCGCGACCGACCAATATAGCGACGAGGGCGTGATGCGTCACCGCTGCACGCTCGCCGGCAGACGTTAGGGTTATCTAAGGGTCTGCAACGGGCGGAAAGCGGTGGTTTGTCTTGTCTTCAGGAAAGATGGCATTACGACCGGAAATGGGCCTTTGATGTTTTGCCTCCCGAAGCAGGTGCTCGAGGCGGCTCGCCCATTCCTCGTTGGCAACCATGAACGGACCGAGCGCGTCGCCGGCAGGCTGCGGGAGATCGTTTGCAGCGGCGGCGAAGCGGTAGGCGTCCTGACCGTGTCCCAAGGCCATGTGGCAGCACGCCTGAATGCGGAGCAGCGCTGGCCAGTCTGGCCGCGCCTTCAGCGCCGCGCGCCCCGTGCCGAGCGCGCCCTCAACGTCGCCTGAAAAGAACAGCGCAAGCATCAAGAGGCTGAACCAGACCGCGTTTTGAGGATCGTGGGGGTTGAGTTCGAGGCCGTGCGTCAGCGGCTTTCGCGCGCTGGCCGCATCGCCCGCGAAAAGATGGGCCATGCCGAGGACGAGATACCCCAAGGCGAAACTCGGACCGAGTTCAATGGACCGTTCCGCTGCGAGGATCGCCTGATCGGCCCTGCCTGTGTAGGCCGACACGATCGCGAGCGCATAGTGCGCATACGGATTGCGAGCGTCGAGATATATCGCCCGCAAGGCCGCATCGAGTCCCTCCCTTCCGTCCGCGAAGGGATTATCCGTCCAGTCATAGGCAATGAGGCCCGCGTTGACCCGCGCCCGCCAGATCTGCGCCTCGGGAAGCATGGGATCAAGCTCAGCGGCCTCCCGAAAGAGTCTCCGCGCGAGAAGGTGGGTGGGCTGCGTTACCTTGTGAAAATTGAAGGTGCCTTGCCGGACGAGGTCCCAGGCGGTCACGTTGCCGGTATGCGGAGCAACCTGAAGTCCATGGCGCAACAGAAGCTCGGGTTCGACCGACGCGGCGATTCGCTCAGCGATGGCGTCCTGCACGGCAAATAGCTCGGCCACCTGGAGGTCGTAATGTTCGGACCAGATCGTGGAGCCCCTCATCGCATCGGCGAGGTGCACCGATATCCGCATTAGATCCCCGGTATTCCGGATGGCTCCATCCACCAGGAAATCGACGCCGAGATCCTGCGCGATCGATTTCGGATCCTTCGGGCCGTTCCTCCTCGCGAAACTCGCCCCGCGCGACGCCACGCGAAACCATCGGAACCGGGCAAGCGCCATGATTAGGTCGTCCGCGATACCGTCGGCCAGGTATTGTCTCTCGGCATCGCCGCCGAGATTCTCGAAGGGCAGCACGGCAATCCCAGAGCTGGATCCCGCCTTCGTCGGCGGTCCGCTACCTCGCCCATCGGTACGGCTCTCCGCAGCACCGAAAAATCTGTATCCGACCCGTGGGACTGTGACGATCCACTCGCCGCCGTCCGATGCTGGACCGAGCAACTTGCGCAGGGCAGCAATCTGAACGGAAAGATTGCTCTCCTCGACAGCGAGGCCCGGCCACGCCGCCTCCATAAGCGCCGACTTGGTGACGACCCGCCCGTCTGCCGCGAGCAGAACGGCAAGCAGCGACGCGCCGCGGGCACCAAGGGCGACAGGGCGGTTGTCACGGAGAAGGCATCCGTTCTCGGTGATGAACTCGAAAGGGCCGAATGCACGGTTCTGCGTGTCCATGATACGGAAATGATACGCCCAATTTCGCAGTTTTTCGGAATTTTTCGGCCAACATTTGGGACATCGCGCAGGCCCCGAGCGCAAGCTGGGTTCCATTGTCTTTGAAACCTCATCGAATGGGGAAGAACGATGAAGAACCATGCACTGCAATCGAGGACCATCAATGCATCGACTGCGAAGATCGTGCGCGCTGGTGAAAGTTACGTCGCAGAGCAGGGATCCATCTATCGGTCGGGCATCGCCGCCGAGAGCGTAGGATCCACCATGTTGTGGCTGGGAATGATCTTCCTGCCCGCGGGCAGACGAACGAGCGCCCATCGCCATGAAGGGCACGAGACGGCCCTGCTGATGACCAAAGGCAAGGAGATTGAGATCTGGTCGGGGGCGAGGCTCGAACGGTGCGATCAGCTCCGCCCCGGCGACTACCTCTTCATTCCGGCCGGGGTTCCGCATGTGGCCGTGAACCGGAGCACCGCAAATGCCGAGTTCATTGGCGCGCGCACCGACCCCGCGGCAAACGAAAGCGTGGTGATGATGCTGGGACTGGACGACGTCGTGCCCTGATCAAGCGGGAGACCTATTATGGCCATTATCGAACAACGCCTCGCCGCTATGGGCCTGGAATTGCCCGAGCCGCTGAAAGTCCGCGAAGGGCTACGGATGCCCTTCTCGTGGGTTCGGGTGCGTGGCAACCGCGCTTACATATCGGGCCACGTCGCGTGCAACCCTGATGGAACCCTGGCAAAACCCCTCGGCAAGATAGGCGCTGAGGTCTCGCCGGACCAAGGCTACGCCTCCGCCCGGCTCGTCGCCCTGGCTCATCTCGCGAGCCTCAAGCGCGCTGTAGGCAACCTCGATAGGGTTACGGCCTGGCTTCGCGTCTTCGCGATGGTGAATGTCGCTCCGGGTTTCAACGAGACGCCGCTGGTTACGAACGGCTATTCCGATCTGATATTGGAGCTTTATGGACCCGACGCCGGCTGTCACGCACGCTCGTCGATCGGCATGGCCATACCTCTGAATGCGCCCGTAAATTGCGAAGCGGAAGTGGAAATTGACGCGTGATCCTTAGGTCAAAAGCTGACCGCCATAACGAGATGGTAGAGGGTTTGTTCACTATGAAGCCGGGCTTCTCATTGAAGTCGCACATCAAGCGCCTATCGTGATTAGACCGTTTGTCGAGTTGGCGTCTCCTGCCCAAGCTGTCGGCCGATGGTTCAGTTCCCGCCGGTCCACGTCGGTTGCTGGCTCACCACATTGCCTAGATCGGAAGGTGAATGGAACCCCACCATCTGTTTTGCTCGATGCTTCCGAGCGTTTGCGAAGCATGTCACCGGACGCGCCATCCGAGCGAGCTTGACCTGAAGCCGACTCTTACTTGGTGGTTGCGGCTTATTCGGTTGTATCGCGGTCAGCTCGCCATGCTCTGTTATGCGGAACGCCAGGGTTACGTGTTCAATCGATGGGAGTGCGGGCAATGCTTCGGCCCCGGTTACGATCCGAGGCGCATTCGTGCCAAGCCGGTCCGGGAACCGTGAACGGCGAAACGCTCGTCTGATTCAGGCGCCAGTCACGCTGACGATCGAGAATTGCCGATCGAACTTCCTGTGGCGACTGATAGGTCGCTGCCGGCCAAGCGGCAACCTGCCTCATTTCGGTCGTGTCCCGCGAGGTGGTGTAGCTCGGCGGTAGCGAAGCCGCTCGCGAGCGCGCCCGCAATGGCGCCGTAGCGAGCGAGCGGCGCAGCGGTGGTCATCGATGTTCTTCCGTTAGGGTCGGGTTGCTGACACCAACCTGATTCGAAGGAACCACCGATGACCGACGACATGATGAACCTGCGCGCGCTCGTGGAGAAGACCCCCGATGCCGATCTCCTGCGCGAGATGATCGGCTTTGCCGCCGAGCGGCTGATGGAACTGGAGGTGGGTGCCGCGACGGGCGCCGGCTACGGCGAGAAGAGCGCGCTGCGGACCGCCCAGCGCAATGGCTACCGCGACAGGGACTGGGAGACGCGGGCCGGAACGGTCGAGCTGCGCATCCCGAAGCTGAGGAAGGGCTCCTACTTCCCCAGTTTCCTGGAGCCTCGCCGCATGGCCGAGAAGGTGCTGACGGCCGTCATCCAGGAGGCCTACGTCCAGGGCATCTCGACCCGCTCGGTCGATGACCTGGTCAAGGCGATGGGCATGAGCGGCATCTCCAAGAGCCAGGTGTCGCGGCTGTGCGAAGTCGACGGCAAGGTGAAGGCCTTCCTCGAACGGCCGATCGAAGGTGACTGGCCGTATCTTTGGATCGATGCGACTTATCTCAAGGTGCGCCGCGGCGGCCGCATCGTGTCGGTCGCCGTCATCATCGCCGTGGGCGTCAACAGCGACGGCCGGCGCGAGGTGCTCGGCATGGAGATCGGCACCTCGGAGGCCGAGCCGATCTGGACGGAGTTCCTGCGCAAGCTCACCCGGCGCGGCCTGCGCGGCGTCAAGCTCGTCGTCTCCGATGCCCATGAGGGCATCAAGGCGGCGGTCTCGAAGGTGCTGTGCGCCACCTGGCAGCGCTGCCGCGTCCACTTCATGAGGAACGTGCTGGCGCATGCCGGCAAGAGCGGGCGCCGCGTCGTCTCGGCCTTCATCGCCACCGCTTTCGCGCAGGAAACGGCGCAAGCAGCGAGCCTGCAATGGCGCGCCGTCGCCGACCAGATCCGGCCGAAGGTGCCGAAGCTGGCGGCCATTCTCGACGACGCCGAACCTAACGTGCTGGCCTACATGACCTTCCCGAAGGAGCACCGGGCCAAGCTTCACAGCACGAATCCCATCGAGCGTCTCAATGGCGAGATCAAGCGCCGAACCGACGTCGTCGGCATCTTTCCAGACGACGATGCCATCATCCGCTTGGTCGGCGCTCTGCTCCTCGAACAGAACGACGAATGGGCCGTGCAGCGTGCCCGTTACATGACGCTGGAAAGCGTCGGCCAGTTGAGCGATGATCCGCTCATCAGCTTGCCAGCCGTGGCGCGCTGATCAGTCCGGCTACGGCGATCAACACCGTCAGGTACACCACTTCCTGAGACACGATCCCGTGCCGCGGTATTCGGCGTGCACACATTCTCTTAACGGCGATGCCTCCCAAGCAGCCAAGTCTGCGACAAGAACCGTCGCGTCGCCGTTTACTGAGGCGCATTTCAGTTGGCCGCCTTTCTCAAGCACACTAGCAGCGTGTGCGTCTCCATATCCTATCGCCGCCATTCTCTGAACCTTAGCCGGCTAAACACCCGCTGGAGCATCGCCAGGTCAGCGGGCCCGTAGACGCCACTGCGACGCGACAATGCATGACCGCCCCCCTTCTGCGCGGCATGTGCAGATTATCTCATGAAACGGCTCCAAGACGAACCGGGGGTAGCGTTTATTAGGTACGCCTAAAATTCTAATGTAAGCCGCCCAAAGGTGGCGTATAAACAGATTTGCCCCTCTGCCCACGGGGCAAGGGCCCGGCCTGTCTACCCCAGGTCACCAAACCCCGCTGGCCGGGCCCCATCGCTAGACTAGGCTGCATCGTGTCGCGCCGCCTGAGCAATCTTCTGTTTGTGAAATGCCGCCTACGGTTTACCTGCCGATCGCTCCCTCTTGTCTAGGAACAACCTTCCTCGATCTCTGTTCAGATACGGGATGAATAGAGCAAAGGTCGCACATGAAGGTCTATCGGGTAGAAGAGATGGATGGGGACAGCGTTGTGACTAGTCATACCATCAATGCCAATACTCCATGGGTGGCAGCGGAAACGGCCACAGGCAGTGAGGTCACGGACTTACGCGGTGACGAACAGCGCTGGATCCGGGTCACGAATGAGGCAGACGGGGTTGTTAACAGGTACGCCTTCAAGTGACCTGTGGAGTGTGACCGGCTGTTGACCCTGGCGAGCCGCTCCGATTGCGTTTACCCACCGGGTAAAGCTGAGGCGGCCCGGCCTGCGTGCGGGGAAAGTCGGGGGACGACTTGAGCGGGACAGGCCGGGCCTCTTACCCCGTTCCGAGCCGGGGCAGACGCTCACATGCGCCGCCTTTTCAGCGACTGACATTAACATTTCTAAGACCTTGCTAAAAAATCCGTGCCCGGCCTGCCGAGGAGTCGAGGGGACCTAAGGCGCACAGGCCGGGCTCTTACCCCGATGGCCGCGGGGCAGAGACGGATTATGCGCCATCTTCCAGTGGTAAGCATCCACGTTTTTTGTGGTAGCCAATGAAAAGCCCGTCGCGGCTAATGAGCGTAAGCGACGGGCTTTTTTGGTTGCCACCAGGCGGCTACATCTGAAGGGATCGACCACCTCTGGCCGAAACTCACGAGCGCGTGATCTAGTTCCAATTTTAGCAACTGCTTGACGACCGGATTAGGCGGGCTTCACTGGATAGAACTTCAGCCCTGGCGATGGGGATCTTCTCGCACCTTTTTCGCGCGAGTGACTGCACTGTCTGAGCGCGGCCCTAAATGCCTCTGCTGCCAGGTCGCATTTGCGCTTGGATGGACCATTGCTCTGAATCACAATTTCGGCCTGCCTGGTTGTCAAACCGTGCTTTGCCGCAAACTCGTTCAGGTCGTAGGTTTCCGTCCAGCGCGACCGCTTCAAACCTTGCATTTTACCTCCGGGGGTAACGAAATCGTGAGAAGCAACGCGGGACTGCTGAGAAGGTTTCCGATCAGAGGAGCTTAAAAGAAGCGCTTGCTGCTGTCCAAACGCGGCACCTTTGACGTCAGTTTCTGGAGCCGCTTCGCTATGCCATGACTCTGGCGCGGGCTCCCAGTTTACATTTGCTATTTTCATCCGGGCCGAATCAACGACATAGTGAGCCAGGGCCTATCGCAACGCAGTTTGCTGAACATACGACCCCTTGTCCTCCGACGTCGACACCACCCAGGTCCCCCGCCCCGCTCGGGCGGTCGTCTTCTTGTTTCCAGAGCAATGCCACGAATGTGAGCGACGACGCACCAGCGCTGCTCATGGCCGGAACCTTTCCGTGTGCCAGACGATCTTGCCGTCGACCTTCATGGGCTTGTGGATCAAAAGATGCTCGGGGTGAACCTCGAGCTTGATCTCCGGATTGCACCGGCTGCAGTCGAACCTTAGGCGGAAGCGATTGGCGCCCCCCGCCGTAAACCATCATGAGGTCACCCGATCGGCGGTAGCGCACGTTTCGGCAGGCGCATTCCACCTTAAAAAGCATGTTGTGCCGAGTCGATTTGGCCAGCGTCGATCCTCTTCAGCTCCAAAAACCGGCCGGGGCATCTGAGCCACCTTGTCTGGTCCGAATCTGGTCCGAATGGTTTGTACAGCCAAGAGAGCGCTTTCCGGTGAGCTGTCCGACTATGCCGTCGCGATCTCCTAGGCCACTCTCGCCACCGCTACAGCAAGCGCGATCGGGTCGGGATGGCGGCAGCCTGATAATTGCCGGCTCGGTGTTGTATGCGCCGCTGCGGTGACGTGACAAGAGCTCCCTAGATTGCTCGGCCAGTCTGGCGCTCTCGGCAATTGTAGCGCGCGTCTGGTCGATCAGATCTCGGTTCCGCATGTCCTGCTGGCGGAGTTCGCTCAGTAAGCGATGGGTATTTCCCGTCTCCATTGCCTCCATCCGACGGGCACCAACAAGATGAACAGCTACGGCCCGGGCTGGATGTAAGCGGGCAACAGCGTTGCCTCCATTAACCCTTTGTGACTTGCGCCTCAAAACCGCAACGGAACGACCTGGGAGATTTCGCGTTGTGGGCGATGCTTATCCACGACCACATCAGCATGGCGCGACGCCACGTCCGACAGGGCGAGCGGCATATCGCGCTTCAGCACGAGCGGATTGCCTGCCTAAGGACCAGCAGGCTGCCGACGGAGGATGCATTGAGGTTCCTAAGCCTGTTGGAAGAGGTTCACGCATTGCAGAGGGAGCACCTGTCGCGACTGCTATCGAAATCGGCCCCTTCGAAAGCAGTCTCGGAGCTTTCGCCGAAGACGCAGCTGGTGGCGGGCCGGAACGACGTGATTGCGATTCCTGAGCCCATTGTCTGGCTCGGGCTGGACCTGGAGCAAGCGCTTAAAGAAATCTTGAGCGAGTCGGCCGCCAAACCTTCCAAGGTCAAACTTCACTAGCCGCTGGCTCTCTCCTCGGCGTTGCAGAAAGCGGTGCTCGCTTCAGCCTGCCTTCTCAAGTTCTTCCAAAAGCTGGTGAGGGTCAGTTACACCACGTCGGAAAATACCTATGACGTTGAGCGCGACCCTATGCCGTTCAGCCTCGCGTTCGATCTTGTGAATTGAGCAGTGATCGCTCACTGCCTTTGCTAGAATGTTGATTTCGTCAGGCTCAATTATGCCGTACGCCAGCATGCCCACGTTCCTGAGCGGGACAGCACTATGAAGGCTCTCACACATTCGTTCACCCTCTACCCCGAGACGCCACACCCGCAAGACAATACACCCCGAAAAAGTCGGGCACGAGTCGATTAGATTGGATTGACCGCTGCGAAACGTCACTTGCTGCTCTGAGAGACATCAGTGCGACTGCGACAGCGTCAGAGTTGCGGAATAGACACTCAAGCCAGCTTCGTCCTGTACCGACACGACTAGCCTGCGGTCCTGCTCGGCGACCACCGTTTCCTCGCCCGCAATGTCGTGTAGCGCCCTTAGCGCTTCCTTCCGCGCATCGCTGATGGTGGCCAGGTCCACCCAGGCGTCTCCAAGGCTCTCCCCATTCCAAACGACTTCGAACCGATAATGCGGCATACCCTATCGTGATCTGCGCCAGACCAGCCCGCATTCAAATTTGAGGGTCAGGAGAAGTCCGGCGGTTCCATTTTTGGTGGCCGGCTACGTCCTTTGCGGGGAGGGTCTTTCGGGCTGGTGTCGGGCGAATAGGTCAGCGTGATCGGCTTGCCGCCGCACATCGTGCGTTTCATCTTCAGCTGCAGATCCTACTCCGTGCGGGAGCGTCAGGGCCGAACCGATCGGAGCGCCGGCAGATCTCTGATGCCGATCGCAGTTCTCGGGCACCTCTTGGTCTCAGTCGGCCAAACCGCCCCTCCGGTGTTGCATGGCTGTAAGGATCACCCTCAACAGGCTACCGACATCCTCAATCTCCTCGGGCGAGATGCCTTCGCGCCCTGCAGCTTCCATGGCCGCGTCGGACAGATAGATGATTGCGAGCGGATCGTCGGTCGTCGCATTTGGCACATGCTCCGCCATCCATTTATCGAGGAAATTTTTCCCACGCGTGCTCATAGCAGCTTAGGTTCCTTCTCGAGCTCCCGGTCGGATGCCGATTGTGCTCGATGCTGGCGGTCGAACAGCTTTCGCGTCCCTGACCGCCGTCCACTCAGCGTTTCGCACTGTCGCGATCGGCTTCTGCCCGCGTTAGGAATTTTTCCGTAACTTGTGACAGGTTGCTCTTCAACCACTCAGCCATCGCTTCCTCTTCCCGCAGATTCTGCTCACAGACGCGGGCGATCTCGGCTTCGCCCTCTGCATTCGCGGCGGCGATGAGGATGGTGTAAGATGCGATTTCCATGTGCTCGAAGGTGTAGCTGGCCAGGGACCCCTTCATGACCTCGTCGCCAGCAAATACGCCGCTGAGCGACTGCGCCGTCGCGGTCAGCTTGCCGCCTGCGTCCTTCAGCATGGAAGAGCCCTCGTCAAGGCCGTCCAGGCAGGTCTTCAACCGCTTGGCCTGTTCCCTTGTCTCTTCCAGGTGGATGCGGATTCTATCGCTGAGTTCGGGGTAGCTCTCGATCCGGTTCAATTGGCCGGATAGCATCGTTTCGGCTTGTTCTTCCATGGCGTGGGCATCCCTCAGCCATTGGATCAGCCATTCGCGCGACTCAGACATTGCTCTTCTCCGTAGTTGGTCGAGCCGAACCTCTGCTGATGCGATTTGTTCCTCGAAAGACGTTAGGTGCCTAATTGAGCTAGAACCCGTTTTGCCCCTTCGTCCTGCACCTCCCCGAAGTGAGATCTGAGATCATCGCCGGCACCAGCATAACGCCCTGAGGGCTTTGCCAACCGGTAGTCACTGGCGGCGAGCCTCAGTACAATCACGATCCGGGCACCCACGTGCCGTATCGAGAGTGACGGTTCACTGTAGGACGGGGAGCGTAATTGAGGCACTCCCCCCGTAACCTATGGACGCAGGCACATGACGCGGGCCCGCCAAAAATGATGGCGGCCGAAGTTTTCAAGTTCCGCGACAGTATGCATCGGCCGCCGGATTCCGCCAGTTCGGAAGAAGGCCGGCCGCGCCAAGTTGGAAAGTCCTGTTGGAGCGAGTGCTGCATGCAGAGCTACATGGTTGAAGTAATGTCCGGTCACGTGGTCACATCCCACTAAGTTGCGGTTGCAGAAACACCGTCGAAAGCAGCTATTGCGGTCACGGGTCGGGCGGTTCATGATTGGCGCCAGGAATGTGCTGTGGATCCGCGTGACAACCAAGCCGACTGGACAGTCTACAAATTCGCTCAAGTGAGCCCGAGCTGGGAAGGACCAGCTCGCAACCTCGACGTTGTCGGATTGATGACACTGGCCGACGATGCCGCATGCTGGAAATGTTCGTGCTTGGGGGAGTCATGCCATGATGCATGACCAGCCGGGCTGTTCAGCCTCTTCACTCTCGAACCGTCTCAACTGACAAAGACCCGGCTGGAAGCGGTCGCAACAGATCGCCCTCCGATTCCGTCAGGTTGAGCCAGGCGGACCAGTTCTCCGGCTCAAGGACCACGACCTGACGGGCGCAATGTCGGGACTGGGATCCGTCGTCAGCATGGTGAAGGTGGGCGGCTTGTTGCCGGCCGCTTCGCGCCAGAGCCCCGCGATCGCCATGAACGGGGCGCCGTCGACGTGAACCGGTGCTTCGCCTTCGGGTACTTCGTTCCGGTGAACTCGAAGAAGGCCGATACCGGCACAAGACAGCGCCTGCTGTTTGCGAACTGTCGCCCCTCCGACCGAAAATTGAACACCGGCCCGCCATTTGGACCGGAGGGCGGGAAGCCGAATGTCATCGAGGCTAGCTCGATTGCATCGCCGGCAGCGCGCATTACCGGAGCCGGGTCGTTGATGCGGATGTCAGCTTGCGGCAGGTCAAGTTCACTCTGATGGCTGGAGATCTGCAAGGCGAGCGACTCCATGATGCGGCAGTATTCGGCCCAAGCGATATGCTGCTCGTAGTCGTTGCACATGGGTTTGAGCCTTAGCGTTGTCGCGCGTCTATCTTTCTCGCCAGAAGACGCGCCTCTCGAAGTCGAGAGTTCGCGTCGTTGCCGATCAGGTCGATGAGCTCGCGCGCCTGGGCCTCGGTGATACCGGTTTCGCGCATGAGAAACCGCACTCGAAAATCCCTTCACCGCCTGAATGCGTTCGTCGCGCTCTTTCTTGCTCTCGGCCATGGAGGGTCCCTCTGGCCGTGAATCCGGATCCGGGCGAAAGGTTCCATACGGCGGCTAGCTATCGCGGAGACGCCTCAGGTGTTCGGTGTGTTGGCGTTGGGCCGCCTCAAACTCCCGCAACAGGTGTTCGGCTTCACCTATGGGTTGGCCACGCACTTCCATTCTGGCGATCAACGCCCGCTGGCGCGCTACGCGTTCCGTGCGCTACCGAACGTGGCGCTGCGCCATTTCCAACGGGGTTTCGCGGCGGGATTGCAGGCGGATCATAGCAGGATTCAGCCGTCCCGTTTGCTGGTTCTCCTTGCCAACCCCGGACGGCAAGAGCCCGCTCGCCTGGGAGGCCGAACGGGCTCCGGGGAATGCAGCACAGATCCCCAAACGGCGCCTCGCCTGGCAACGCGCGCCGCGAGACCGAACCCGCTATCCTAGAGAAGGCTTGAGAACCTATTCGCCGCGTCTAAGTTGCGGGCGTATCGCGATCGGCTTGAGCTAGGCGAAGCAAACACGCTGTACGCGGTGCCGCTGGTTCGCTTGCAGTCCCTGGCAATGGCACAAACCGACGTACAAGGGCTCGCCGGTGACAACGTCACTCACGGCACCGCAAAGGCATCCGCCGCTTCGCGCTACCAAGTCTGCGTTATCAGTCATGGCCGTCGTCCGTTTTTATTCGGCCGGCAAAGGCAAAGCCGGACAAGTCCGTTCAGAGGCCTAATTCTATCGGGCGATGTCCGCAACAAGACCCAACTCCAACGCTCTTTCGGCCATCAGGTAGCAGTTGTTTAAGGCGTGATCACGAAGCTGCTCCAGAGATATCTTCGAACCCTCCACAAGATCCTCAAAGCCTTCGTTTTCGAGCCGCTCAGCAGTCTGCAGCAAGGCAAGTTGTTCCCGGACGATCTGGAGGCAACTGCGGATTGGCCCATTCAGGACCAGTTCCTTTTCGAGCCGACGTTCGTGGACCAGCAAGACTGCCCGCGGACATAAAAACCGGGAACTCTTCGGGAAAGCTGCGAGGACGGTGATCCCGGCAGAATAGACCGTGTTCTTGCCAAGGACGAAGCCGTTGCGGCCAGAGTGTTTCAGGAACAGCTTGATCTCTAGGGCAATTCGTCGGGCGCCATCTGCGTCGCCGTCAGGCGTATCAATTTCAACGTACAGATCATTCCCGCCGTCACGAACCGCTTTCAGGCATTCGAAACGACGGTCTGGTCTATCAGGCCATGGACTCGTAGGTTTGGTTCGAACAGCAGCCGACTAAGGTCGGGAGCGGCACGCGACGTGCCGGCTTCTTCGCTGATGTGGGACGCTCTGTCCATGGGCAGTCCTTGTTTGCGTGCAGCCGGAACCAAGTGACAGCCTATTTGTTCCCGCTCGCCCCCGCGTCTATAGCCGGCACACAACCAATTGCAGGAGGAACGCGTGCACAATGCAATGCAGTCGGAATTTGCTTCGTGACGCAATGCGTGGGTGGAACATCCGGTTCGCCTCCCAGTTGGGTGCGTTCCCGCGCTGAGGAACGGCCGCTTGGCAGAGAATTCCGTCCGAAGCTTCAATATCAATTTCGGCCCTCAGCACCCGGCCGCTCACGGTGTGCTGCGGCTAGTGCTGGAGCTCGACGGCGAAGTAGTCGACCGGGTTGATCCGCATATCGGACTGCTTCATCGTGGCACCGAAAAGCTGATTGAGACGAAGACCTACCTGCAGGCCCTGCCGTATTTCGACCGGCTCGACTACGTGGCGCCGATGAACCAGGAACATGCCTGGTGTCTGGCGATCGAGAAGCTCACGGGTTTGACGGTGCCGAGGCGTGGGCAACTGATCCGGGTCCTGTATAGCGAAATTTCGCGCATCCTTTCGCATCTGCTCAACGTCACCACCCAAGCCATGGATGTCGGGGCGCTTACGCCGCCGCTCTGGGGCTTCATCGAGCGCGAGAAGCTGATGGTCTTCTATGAGCGCGCAAGCGGCTCACGGATGCATGCAGCTTTTTTCCGACCAGGCGGCGTACACCAGGATCTGCCCGACGAGCTTATCTCGGATATCGGCAAGTGGATCGATCCGTTTCTGAAATCAGTGGATGACCTAGACAGGCTGCTGACGGACAATCGGATCTTCAAGCTCCGCAACGTGGATATCGGGCAGATTTCGGAATCGGATGCTTGGGGTTGGGGGTTCTCCGGGGTAATGGTGCGTGGCTCCGGTGCTGCTTGGGACCTGCGCAAGGCCCAGCCCTACGAGTGCTATTCCGAAATGGATTTCGATATTCCGATTGGTAAGAACGGCGACTGCTACGATCGATACCTCGTGCGCATGGAGGAGATGCGTCAGTCAGCGAGGATAATGCGCCAGTGCGTGGATCTGCTGGCTAAAGAAGGGCCGGGTCCGGTTTCCAACGCGGACGGTAAGATCGTGCCGCCGAAACGTGCGGCCATGAAGCGGTCGATGGAGGCGCTGATACACCATTTCAAGCTCTACACCGAGGGATTTCGGGTCCCGACCGGAGAAGTGTATGCTGCTGTGGAAGCTCCGAAAGGAGAGTTCGGCGTCTACCTGGTATCTGACGGGACTAACAAACCTTACCGGTGCAAGCTGAGAGCCCCGAGCTTCGCGCATCTTCAGGCTATGGATCTGCTTTGCCGCGGCCATATGCTGGCTGACGTTACCGCCATCCTGGGCTCTCTGGACATAGTACTGGGGGACGTAGATCGTTAGCCCCCAAGGTCGGCCGGTCAAGTTGCCCGCGCTTTCACGGGAAACCAGGTAGACTACCGAATCCATAAGCCCCTCGAGGCAGCTCTCCGTCGCAAAGATCACCATGCTCTCGAGATGCTTAGCACCTCGGTCAATCCCCTCGCGGGGACTCATAGCGGCGTCACGTTCTTTTCGTGCAGGTAGGTGGTGTAAAAGTCCCCTGCACGCACGAGTTCATTCCAGTCGACAACTTTGAGCCTTGAGCCCGAGGTGGATATCAGGCCATCGCGGCGAAGTTCCTGAAGCACTCGGTTGACGTGAACGGTGGACAGACCCAGTGCGTCGCCAAGCACGGCCTGGCTGACCGGAAATTCCGCCACGTGGTCCTGAATTTGGCCGACTGCATGGAGACGGACGATGAGCTCACACAGGAGGTGAGCCATGCGAACATAGGCCTCCCGCCTTCCGACATTGGTGACCCACTCTCTATAAATCGCTGCATCGATCAGCGTTGAGCGCCAGAACACGTTGGCGATGGACGGGTGTTTGGTGCAGATGGCACGCAGCGCATCGTGGCGCATGAACCCCACTCGGGCCGGCGTTAGTGGCGCGAAGGTGCAATCCATAACCGAAAGATGAATTCCGTGGAGATCCGGGAGGTCTCCCGGAACAAAGATCGATGTGATCTGCCGCTTCCCCTCGCCGGTGAACTTCGCAGATGACACCAGGCCGTCCAGAACAGCGAAGGAATGAGAGGGTCGGTCGCCCTCGCGCACGATATCGTCTCCTGCCCGGTAGTCGCGCTCCTGAACCGCGATATCTCTCAAAGTAGCAATATCGGCTGAGGCAAGATCAGAGATGATCTGGAGCTTGCGAATAATCAGGTCAGAGCAAGAAGCTGGCAACACTGAGCTGATCGACATAAGCCCCAACCTCTATCGGGCCCCAATGTTCCCGTGCGTGAGCATGGCTCTTTGTTCCCCAAGTTTATTGCGCCTCAAGACCCTGGGCCGCCGATGGAGTCTGGTCCGTTGACGCCTTTGTGTCGGCTTCCCAGCCCGAAAAGACGACCGCCCAACGGGCCGGGGGTGTGGGTCGATGGTCGTCGGATCGCGAGGGACGATAGAGTCAGCAAACTGCGTTGCGATAGGCCCTTACACATGTGTCAATGGTTCGGGCTCCGAAGAAAATAGTGCATGTTCTGTGGCCCCCAACGTGGCCCAACGCCATGGCCGAGTCCGACCTCTTGGAATGATTTTTGCTGATAACGAAGGAACAGCTTTTAGGATCGCAGGTTCGGAGCCCGGCGGCCCCTCTGCTTCCAAGGTGCCGTCGTGTCGAAGGCACCGCCTGCCCGGCGTGGTCGGGCGGCCCGCTTGGGAGGAGGAGAAGGCCATGGCTTCAGCAAGACTGGCGAAAGGCGCGTTCACACCTGTCGATGTTGAATTTCTTTGCCAGATTCTCGAGCGCGGTTCGGTGGCAAAGGAAACTGCCGCGGAGCGAGAGCGCCGCGCTTTGCGGATAATTGCCAGCTACATGGCCGGCGTCACCGATGAGCGGCAGTTGATTGAGCTGTCTCACAAGCCGTTAGGACGGTAGCGCGAGCACCACCTGGCGACGCATCCTTTCAGCCGACAGCGCGAATACTCGAAGGACAGTGCTGTACAACAATTGTTGCCCGCTCCGACGGACAGGTTTTCTATCGCTCGCGATAAACCCTACCATTTTTCGCGGTTGCGGGCTCGCTGCTGCGTCGCTACCTCATAGGCGGACTCCTGCCCGGTTGTGATGAACGCATCACCTACGATCAGTGAGCGGTCCGTCTTGCGCCAAAGGGAAATATGTCCCGGCGCGTGCCCTGGAGTGTGGAGCCACTGCCAATCTGGCATTCCCGGAACCGAGCCATCGTCAGGGAGCGCGTTCAAACGGTCCCCGAGATCGACCGGCCCGCATGGGAAAAGCGGTGAGAGCAACGCCATCAGACCTCCGCCCGCCCGCGGGTCAGGCGGGGGTAGGACGCTGTTCCGTTCAGATAGGGATGTTCGAGCGTGTGCGCATAGACCGGAGCCCCCCACATCCGCGACAGTTCAACGACCGTTCCCACGTGTCGAAGTGACCCTGCGTCAGGAGGATTGCCGCCGGTCAGGCGTTTTTGCCGAAACGCGCCTCCGCGACCGCGACAATGGCGCCTCGAGAGGTTGGCAGACCGGTATCAATCAGCACCCAACTGGAGTCGCGGGGCCGGGCATACCAAAGAACACCGCATTCACGATCGAAAGGCGAAGGTAGGCAAGATCGGGCGCGATACTCCAGGCCCCATCGCCGCGGTCCTCACGTCCGGCGCGATCGATCTTGGAGAGGGGTATTTGAATTGTCATTAGGCCGCGTTGCCTTGTCACTTTGTCTCAGAGTCGTCGCCCCGACGGCGCAGGGAACCGCCGTGTTCGGTCGCGACAGGTAGTTTCGCTTTGCGCACGCGAATACTGTCTTGAGGGCGCCCAAACCTGCAGAGACTACCTGGTTTTGCGAGTAGCGGCCGCTGCCTGCGCCGGCGCCTCCTGGATGTTGGCGGCGCCGCCCATGTCACCGTTCTTGGTGCGGCCCGCCCCCGGTCCTGCTCCAAGATCGGCGCCGGTCATCGGATCGGAAGCCGGGTCCGAGAGCGTCCGCTCCGCCAGATTGGCCGCGACCTTCTTGTCCTTGGCATTTAGCTTGACAGTCGCCATCCCGTCGCCCCCGTCGGCGGGCATCACCTCTTCGAGATTATCGATGCGGTCCCATTCGCCTCCCGAGTTCCAGGGTCCCGTGGCGTCTCCTTCGCCCTGCGAGGTGTTGACGTACATGCTGGCATATTTCTCGATGCCCGGGAGTTTGCCCGTCGGGAAGTTGTTCTCTATCGCGTACAGCGCTTTCTCGAAGGACTTCTGGTGGGCGACTTCGCGCGTCATCAGAAAACCGAGGGCATCCTTGACGCCGGGATCATCGGTGATGTTGATCAGTCGCTCGTACACGATCTTGGCACGAGCTTCGGCCGCGATGTTGGAGCGCAGGTCCACCGTTGGTTCGCCGCGAGAATCGATATAGGCGGCGGTCCAAGGCACTCCGGCCGAGTCGCACAATGCGGGTCCGCCGCCAAACAGGATTGACTCCTTGGCCGTTGTGCCGCTGGCGCCAACCATCAAATACAGCTCAGCTTCCTTCATCTGTCCCTCGGCAAGGTGTGCCTTGAGTCCCTTGTTCAGCATTGTGACAATTGACCCGACCACCTCGAGGTGGCTTAGTTCTTCGGTTGCGATGTCGAGCAACATGTCTTTTCGACCGACATCATCCTCGCCCAGCCCTTGGACGAAATAGCGCATAGCGGCGGCCAACTCGCCATCGGCTCCGCCGAACTGCTCCATTATCATGCATGCCAGTTTCGGATTCGGCTCCGACACACGGACGGTGTATTGCAGTCGCTTATTGTGCATGAACATGAGGTTTCTCCAGGGTTGGGGTTCCCCGAACATCCTTGGATCAGAAATGTTCCTTGGCGCTGGTCGTTCTGTTTGGCTATCAAGTTCGTGCATGGCGATGAATTATCCGCGAGCCCGACCGGGGATCAGGAACGGCTCGCTAGGGGCCCGGTACTCTCCCGGGCCAACACCAACCCCGTCGTGTTGGATGCTGATTGAGGGCCACGAGAGCCAGGGCATTGGCTGCAGGGACCGTCACGCATGGGCGCCGAAATCGCCGACCCGGGCTATTTAATGATCGGGAGCCTGTCCCATTGATGGAACGGCGGTGGCGAAGGCAACATCCACTCCAGGGACGTGGCTCCCGGACCCCAAGGATTATCGCCGGCCTCCCTTCGTCTGTAGAAGGCGTCGACCACTCCGGCCAGGAAGAACAGTACGCTCGCGGCAGATATGTAGGCCCCATAGGAAGAGACCATATTCCAGCCTGCAAATGCATCGGGATAGTCTATGTAGCGGCGCGGCATGCCCGCCAAACCTAGAAAGTGATGCGGGAAGAAGACCAGATTGACGCCGACAAAAGTCGTCCAGAAATGCACTCCCGCCAGTAGAGTGTTATACATATACCCGGTCATCTTCGGGAACCAGTAATACCAGCCCGCGAAGATCCCAAAGAGAGCTCCCAGTGAGAGTATGTAGTGGAAATGCGCGACGACGAAGTAAGTGTCGTGCAATTCACGGTCGAGCGCAGCATTGGCCAGCTGAACGCCTGTTACCCCACCGATTGTGAACAGAAAAATGAATCCCAACGCCCAGAGCATGGGCGTTTGCAGGCGAATCGATCCGCCCCACATCGTGGCGATCCAGGAGAAGACCTTAATACCTGTCGGCACCGCAATCACCATTGTCGCGAAGGTAAAATAGCGCTGCGTGTCCAGGCCAATGCCGCTGGTGTACATGTGGTGCGCCCAGACGACAAACCCTATCGCGCCGATCGCCACGATCGCATAGACCATGCCGAGATAGCCGAAGATCGGTTTGCGCGAAAAGGTGGATATTACCTGGCTCACAATGCCGAATGCCGGGAGGATCATGATGTAGACTTCCGGATGACCGAAGAACCAGAAAAGATGCTGGTAGAGGAGCAAATCGCCGCCCTGGTCCGGGAGGAAGAAGGCAGTGCCGAAGTTCCGGTCAGTCAGCAACATCGTGATCGCGCCTGCCAGAACGGGGAGCGCGAGGAGAAGAAGGAATGCTGTAATCAGAACCGACCACGCGAAGAGAGGCATCTTGTGGAGCGTCATGCCGGGCGCACGCATGTTGAAGATCGTGGTGATGAAATTGATCGCCCCGAGGATGGATGAGGCCCCGGCAATGTGCAGCGACAGAATGACCAGGTCAACGGCAGGCCCAGGATGGCCCGACGTCGACAGCGTTGGGTAGAGGAACCATCCCGTTCCTGCACCATAGCCTCCTGGTACGCTGGGCATGAACAGCGACATCAAGAGCAAAATGAAGGCAGGCGGCAGCAGCCAGAAAGAAATGTTGTTCATCCGCGGGAAAGCCATATCAGGAGCCCCGATCATGAGCGGTATCATCCAGTTGGCAAAGCCGCCGATCAGACCGGGCATCACCGCGAAGAAGATCATGATAAGGGCGTGTGCTGTCGTGAATACGTTGTAGAGCTGCTTGCCTGCATCAATGGCCGTGGCACCCTCGAGGCCGTATACAAACGAGGCCAAGCCAGGAAAGATCTGTATACCCGGTTCCTGAAGTTCGATGCGCATAGCGACTGACAGGAGCATGCCAATGATGCCCGCAAGGATCGCGAAAATCAGATAAAGTGTCCCGATGTCCTTGTGATTAGTTGAGAACACCCATCGGGTGACTCCTGCCGGCTTGTGCGCCGGAGCCGGAGTATCGGCTTTCGCCGATGAGGCTGGCATAGTGATCTCCTTTGAGCAGGCAAGCGCGTCCCAACCTCGCATTGACGGTATTGTTCCTGATGATCAGCCGTAATCTCCAAGCCAAGGGAACAACTCCAACCCCGGGATGTTCGGGCAAACGGGCTGAACAGGGAGCGACGTCTGATGCTCGAAACTATTGCGGCAGTGCTAGTACTCCTGGCTGTGGTCGGAGGCCTAATCTGTGCGTTCTGGATTGAGGCGAGCTATGGCGTCCACGGGCTCACCGAAGACATTCCGGCTGCGCCAGTCGACGACCTCAGACCGAGGTTGCCGGTCACCCCTCGTCCGGCCACTTTGAGGTAGGGCGCCAGTCATGCGCTTGAACTGGCCAGCAATCAATCGGAAGGCCGTTGTCGGGTGGCTGCTCGTTGGCTTTGCGCTGGCCGGCTTTTTCGACGGCATCGTTCTGCATCAGATCCTGCAGTGGCACCACCTCCTGTCCGGCCTTCGCGAACCGGCAGGATCAGACTTGCGCTTCCAAATTCTGGCGACGGCCTCTTTCACCTGCTCATGTATCTGTTGTGCATTTTGGGCACGGTGTTGCTCGTGGCGGCTCGTGCATCTGGCGCGCGCCCCGGCACGACGAGCGAAATTCTACGGCTCGCCTTGGCCGGGTTCGGCATCTGGCACATCGTTGACGCGGTCATCATTCATTGGCTGCTCGGCCTTCACCGGATCAGGATGGCGAGCGAAGTGCCCCTGGCATGGGACATCGGATGGCTGGTTATTTTTGGCATCTTGCCTTTGGTGCTCGTTCTCCTGATGCCCAATCGGGGAGGACCAGCACGGGGCGCGGCGGCTGCTTTGATGAGCGTTGCCATGCTAGCTGGGCTGACTGCGGGCGCAGGCCAGCGCTTCGAGGGTGCAACCCACACGATCGTCGTCTTCCGGGAAGGTCTAAGCCCGGCCCAAATGATGCGAGCCGTACTCGAGGCGCGGACGAACCTAAAATCGACAGATAAAGGTGGGACAATCTGGGTGGTCGACGAGGTCTCTTGGGCCGGCCTCATAACGCTTCACGCGGAAGGAGCCGTTCTCGTCAGCACAACGCCGGTCGCCGCGGGCTGCCTGGCCTGGTCTGCCGTCAAGGTCTGATGCGGGGCGCAGCTCGGCGAGTAGAAAAGGATGAGGCGCCAATCATTTCGTGGCGGTCGAGAAAGAGGCGGTAAGCATGCGCCCGCCCCCGTAAAAAACAAGGATTCCATCGCATACTCGAACTAAGGCGCCATTCGCAATCGCGTGACGAAGAAGCTATTTGCCGCCGCCGCTGCCTAGACTACATGCTGGGAATGCGACTCGAACCGCTGGGCGTCAAGCGAGAGCCCGGGAAGCCCGGTGCAGCAATCATGGCGCGGATAGCCGGCACGACGTTCCCAACGCTGCCCGGCGGCCTGTGCCGAGCGTCTTCGCGATGATGTGTGCTGCCTGAGACATGACCGGCCAGGTGAAGTTGGCGAGCACACGCTACGCCATGCGACCTCAAACGGGGGCGGTCCTGCCCGAGAAACCGGATCACAAAGAAAATGTTCCGACGCCGAGGAACACCTCGCATTCGGGTAAGTTTGGGGCCCGGCGGCGCTATGCCCTCCGCTGTTTGCCGTGCGCTGCCGCGCGGAGCCCCTATCCTCCGCAGGCCCGCTCCTGCATGGCATCAGGGGTGGGCCGTTCTTTTGGTTGCCTTCGACATGATCGCTGCGCTCGATCAGGGGAATCGAGCAGGAGAACGGCGTCAAGCGTTCCGTTAGCGGGGGATCGCTGATGGCGAACGCCTACTTGCCGGTTCCCAACGCGCTTGATGGCGAGAGCGTTGGTCGAAGGGACTCGCCGTCCGTCATCACCCCATGCTCGGTGATGTAGGCAGCGAACATCCCGACGGCCAGAAATTGGAAGAGCCCGCTCTCGAGGGAAGGTCGAGCGGGCTCCGGAGTTTATCGCACAACCAGCAGAAGACGCCCCCCGTCACGGACCAGCTCCAAGGCCAGTATTGCGCGCTGGCCAGCGATCGCACTGCGCAAATCGGACACGGAAGAGACCGGCTTGCGGTTGACCGCCACGATCATGTCGCCGGTCCGCAACCCCGCTCTCGCCGCCGGGCTAGCGGGTTCGATGCTCTCGATGACGACCCCGTCCGCGCCTGCCCGCTGGGCTTCCTCGGCCGAAGCGTCACTCATCTTGGCGCCCTGCAGGAGGGTGCCTGCCAGCGTCTCCGACGCGCTTTCCTGTGCAGCGATCGTCACGTCGATCGTGACTTCGCCATTAGCGCGTTTGACGGCAAATTTGACAGTGCTTCCGGCAGGGGTGAGGCCGATCCGGTTTCTGAGGTCGGTCGTGCCTTGCACGGGATGTCCGTCGATCGCGGTGACGACATCGCCGACCTGCAATCCAGCCTTCTCTGCCGACGAGCCGGGTTCGACATTGGCGATCACCGCGCCGCGGAGGTCTCCGAGTTGCAGCGCCTTTGCGAGGTCCGGCGTCAAATCCTGGATGCCGATCCCCACCTTTCCGCGCCGCACCTCGCCGTGGGCGATCAACTGCTTCATCACGGAAACAACCATGTTACTCGGCACGGCGAAGCCGATGCCGACATTGCCGCCGGCTGGACTGAGGATAGCCGTGTTGATGCCGATCAGCTTGCCGTCCAGAGTAACCAGGGCGCCGCCGGAATTGCCCGGATTGATCGAGGCGTCGGTCTGGATGAAATCCTCGTAACCCTCGATGTTGAGTCCACTGCGGCCAAGCGCGCTGACGATGCCGGAGGTCACGGTCTGGCCGAGACCGAAGGGATTGCCAATTGCCACGACATAGTCGCCGACCTTCAGGGCGTCTGAATCGCCTGTCTGTATCGCCGTGAGGTTTTTAGCGTCAATCTGAAGCAGCGCGATATCGGTGTCCTTGTCGCTGCCGATCAGCTTCGCCGGGAATTGCCGGCCGTCCTTGAGGGTGACCGAGATTTCGCTGCCGTCCCCAGCGACGTGATTGTTGGTCAGGACATAGCCCTTCGCCGGATCGACGATCACGCCAGAGCCGGCGCTCATCCTGGCCTGCGGCAGCTGCTCCGGCCCGAAGAAGCGCCGGTAATTAGGGTCGCTGTAAAGCGGATTGTCTTCCTTGGGGGCTTTGGAAACGACCGCGATATTGACGACGGCCGGTGTGACGCGCTCCAGCATGGGCGCAAGCGTCGGCAGGCTGGATGCTTCAGCCGGTGCCGCCGTTTGCGCAGCAACGGGAGCGAGGCTGAAGAAAATGGCCCCCATCGCAACGGCGACGACGCGGAGGTTCGATGTGAGAGCGAGCATTGTTTGCCTCCCTGACCTGGTGTTGTCACTCCTGTCTGCGGGGCTACGCCCGCGGAGTTGAAAAAGCGGGCCCGGAACTTGCTCCAGACCCGCTCGTAGGCACACCTCATGCCGCCTTGCGCATGCCTGAATTGGCTTGGTCAGCCGCAACCTCCCGTTCGAGCGCGAGCAGCGCCTGCTGGACCTCGTCGAGGCGCGAGGGGCGGTCGTTTTCAGGCATGCCCTCATTGGTCGCCAGATCGATCAGATACTCCGTCCAAGCCCAGTTCATCAGGATCGAGCGCTTGGCCTCCAGCGTCAGCTTCGGATCGCGGGCCACGCCCATCGGCGACGTCCAGCTTTCCGGACCGGATGGATCGTTGCGGTTTGCAGCGCCGTCGAGGGCGCACCCGTAGCTCTCCTGAAGCGCGCCAAGTCCGAGCCGGTCGAGTGTCATGTTGGAAAAGCCGTAGGTCGACCTTCCGGGCTTGGCAGGCCTGGTCGCCCCATCATCAGCCTGCTCCGTCGCATTCTGAACGACATAGGACAACCCCTGTCGCTCGGCGTAGCGAACGGCCGACTCCAGCGTCGGGAAGTTCAACTCGACCTGGGTCAGCGTATCGCGGCTCCCGGTGTAGCCCATTAGCGGCTCGACAAAGGGCGCGGTGCGCCGCTCGAAAACGAGACGCCAGCCGCGCGTGCGGGCCGTGCCGGAAGTCGTCGCCGCGCGGGACGGCTTGTAGATCCGTGCGACGGCGTCGCCCGGGAAGGTCGAGCGTCCCATCGAAAGGGGCTTCTGCCGGTTGTCGTTCGACGACCACCCCCGCGGGATTGGTGCTCTGGTGGATCTGTCAACCTGTCTCTCCATCGTTCATCCTCCCTGTCTGGCATGGATGCTGCCGGCGGGGCCCTACAGCCGGCCGCCGGCGCCTGCCACGCGTCAGCTCTTGATGGCGATGCGCTTTCCCTGCGACTGCGCCTTCTCGCTCTTGGGCAAGGTCACGGTCAGCACACCATTGCTGAAGCGGGCATCGACCTTGTCTTTCTTGACCTCGTAGCCGAGCGGGAGACGGCGCTCGAAGCGGCCATAGAAGCGCTCGGAGAACTGCCTGTCCCTGTCCTCCGTTTCGGAACGCTTCTCGCCCTTCAGCGTGAGTACGCCGTCGTCGAGCAGGACTTCGATGTCCTTCTCCTCAAGACCGGGCACCTCGGCCGTCACCTTGACCTCCGTCTCGCCGTCGGAAATCTCGACGCTTGGCCAACCGCCGCCGAAGGCGGAAGCGCCACTGAAGGCAGGTAGGGTCGAACCGAAGCCGCGGAAGACATCATCGAACAGCCGGTTCACCTCACGATGCAGCGCCAGCAACGGATCACGGTCGCCAGCGCGGAATAAGGTCGCCTGATTGCCGTTGTCGCGGCCCCAAGGGATCAGATCTCGAACGCTCATTTTTCTTCTCCTTTCGTTCGTTGTGACAATGCACCATTCGGCGCCGGGCTCATGACCCGGCGCCCGCGCGCGAGTGCGCTCGCGGAATGCCTTAGGCGGCCGGCTTCTCAGCCTCGATCTGCTTCGGCGAGGAGTTCGGCGTCGCCTTGCCGCTCGTCGCGATTTCGATCTGGCGCGGCTTCATCTCTTCAGGAACTTCGCGCTTGAGATCGATCGTCAGCAGACCGTTGACCAGGCTGGCGTCCACCACCTTCACGTGGTCGGCCAGCTCGAAACGGCGCTGGAACGCGCGACTGGCAATGCCTCGATGAAGATACTGGCCATTCTCCTCGCCCGCCTTGTGACCGGACGCCATGAGCGTGTTCTGCTCCTGGGTTAGGGTCAGATCGTCCTGGCTGAAGCCAGCTACCGCCATGGTGATGCGGTAATCGTCCTCGCCGAGCTTGGCGATGTCATATGGAGGCCAGCTGTCGATGGTTTCGCCGCGGCTCGCGGCCTCAAGCGCGTTCAGCATTCGGTCGAAGCCGATGCCCGACCGGAAAAGTGGGGTGAAATCGAGAGTGGTTCTCATAGCCACATCCTCCTCTGAGCAACATGGGTACAAGACTGACGTCGGCGGATGCTGTTGCATCCGCCCGACACGCCGGCCCCCAAGATGGGCCTCCGGCGGAGTACGATTTAGTTCGGCGGTGTCCGTGTTCAAGAGGCCTGGCAGAAGGTGCCAATCCGGAGGGGTGCCGACATCAATAGGAGACGCGCCTTTCCGGTTTGGCTTTCCGCGTATGGTGAGTTCGTAGCCTGCGCGGCTCGGTCGCTTTGGGGCCACCGTTTGCTCCCATCCAGGGAGCCGAATAGCCTTTTGCCCGCTTCCTATGAAACCAGCGCACAAGCTTGAGCTCTGCGAGAATCAGGCTGCAAGCAGGCCGCCGATAGCGCTGCAACGCGGCGCTGCTTTTCTCCTCGATCATGCTGTTGGCCAGTTGTCGCGGCGGCAACGGCCTCGGGGCGAGCCGCGGGCGGCGCGCAACCGGTCGGCGCTGACACTTCGGTCCGGCTCAGGCTCGCCGGCGGAAGCGCCTTGTGGGCTTTGACCAACGCCTCCAGGCGGCAACGGCAAGCGGCACCGGGGCGCGACCGTTGAGCCAGTGCGCCACATCGGCCGGGGCAAGACTGAGTTCCTCAGCCAGGTCGGCTGCATCCCACCACCTTCATGCATTCTCGCAATCGCCCCGCAATCACACGACCCTCATCTGCATCGGCGGCTCGTCGATGCAGCGCGGGATCTGAAATGATTTCGCCTGCTTGGCGAGCTTTCGGTTCAGCCCTTGGCCGGCGTAGCCGCTGCCGATACCTGCTGCGCCGCCAGGAACATCAGTGTCGAGGCGGCGGTGCGGCGTCTCCAGCCGGCGGTTTCGGCCGCGTCGAGCAGTCCAGCAAGCAGCGGCTGCAGCGCTTCTCGGCACTCCGCCTCATATGCGAGGAACTCGCTCGGCACATGTGTCGGCGTCGGGACTGGACCGGTGCCGCTCATCACATCCATGATGGCCTCCCAATCTTTCCTGAGACCCACTCCCGGAGCGGGGCTCGCGATCTTGCGCATCTCGAGCTAATTTTGCCTTCTTCCAATTTCAAGAGGGTGCCGCAAATTTTGGCGCTCTCGATCGTAGAGTGCTAGTGCGCTGAAAACATGCGGTAATTCGATCGCGAGGGCCTTGAATTCGCGATTGAGCTTAACAAAATTAACGGCTGTCGGCGCCGCCGGGACAGTTGAGAAATTGGCACCCGAAACAAGGAGTTTTTGATACGGAGGACAGAAATGGACCGACAGACACTTTCGCCGATCATTCCTTCCCTTGCTCCCGAAATATCAGACCTTTCGCTCGACCGGTTGCTGTCGCCGGCCAGGCATTTTCAGCACCCGCAGGATGTGCTGGAGGACGGCTCACTAGATATATGGGAAAAGCGGGCGATCCTGTCGTCGTGGGCATCCGACGCTTGCGCCGTGGAATCCATGCCGGCGCTGCGCCAGCCGCCGGGCACCGAGCGGCCGGTCTCCTTCGACGACATCATGGATGCGCTGCGCCGGCTCGACGCGGCTGCCCCGCTGCCTGACGGCTCCGGCGATGAGGACCACCGGCAGCTGGTCGACCGGCTGAGCGCGTGAGGCGATCGCGTGCTGCCGTCAGCGGGAACCCGCTATAGGCAAGAAGGGCTCCGAGTCGGGCGACCGCACCGTATCCGGCTCGGACTGCCCCGCTCGCGTTCGTCCTCATCTTTAAGAGCATTGCAACAATTGTGAGCGACGAGGGCATGGGAGCGGATATAAGGCTTCTGTTGTCGCCCGCAGTATCGACCGGACACGGGCGCTGAAGTCAATTCAACTCCACAGGGGGTAGTGGGTCAGTTTGAAATTTGACCCGCCTGAACGTGGCTTAACAGTGAGACGACATATCGTTCCATCTCAATCCTGCGAGCGGTGCTGAGAACGCTTGCCCAGGTGTCATGCGGATCAGCGCCACGAGCAATCATAGCTGGCGCGTTGTGAAATGAGTCGGCGAGCATCCGCGCTTTGGCCAGATCATCGCTCGCGCGAATTTCGACAAGGGCGATGCCGAGCGCCATCAGAATGTTTTCGTTCGTGACAGGTTTTGGATCAATCAATTGAAACGCCTTTCTTTCGATACGGGCCACGAATAGCCGGCTTCTCTGCTTCTTTGGCTTCGATCAATGCGACGATGTCCGCGATTTCCCAAAGCTTGTCGGTGACGCCAGCGGCCATAGCCGGCGTAACCCGCAGCGTCTTATGGATGCGCACGAAGTTGTAATACATGAAATGCAGAGCGACCGCGTTGGCGTGGGCTTCCACCTTCTTTGAGAAGCCATTGGTCAGGCGGGTGAAGCGGCGCATATGCATCCGCATGGTAAGGTTCTGGCGCTCCGCAAATGACGTGCTGACGTGCTTCGGATCGGGATTGCCTTCGATGGTCTCTTTGCGTGCGCCAGTGCATTCGGCCGGGCTATAGCGGCCCTTGGCGCTGTCTGGCGACGTGCCATAAATCTTGACGAGCATGGCGTAATCAACGTCGCCACCGAAAGCGCCCTCCACCGCCTCGAGATAGGCCCTGTGGCCGTCGCTGGTCAGTTGGACGCGGTTGGCGAGACGGCGGGAAAGATCGTCAATGAAGGCCATCGCGTATTCGCTATCGCGACCGCCGACGAGCCACGACATGACAAGCTTGGTGTCGGCATCAATGGCCGTCCAAGTCCAGGTATCCCCAGCCCATTCCGGTGCTGCTTTGGCGGCCCGGACGTTCTTTTCCTTGGCGTAGGTGAAGCTCCAGATTTCATCGACCTGAATGCGCTTGCTGGTCAGGTTGCGAAGGGCTTCGCCCTGATATTGTGCGCAAATCTCGCCAGCATCCGAAAGAAGCTTGGCGACGGTATTTTTGCTGATACCCATGACGCGGGTGATCGCGCGGATCGACTGGCCTTCGCAGAGCATGTGAAGGATTTGAGACCGGGCTTGGGCGTCCAACTTATTCATACTGACCATTATGCATAAGCGCTCTTGCTTTGCAACTATTATTACGCTATCCGGGATAGAGGGTATTGAGAATTTTTCTCCGGCGCTATATAAAAGGGACGTGAGGCATGGAGATCGAGTTTGCCGACGATGACCTCGACAAATTGGAGGTGGACCCGCGTTTCAACGCCGGCTTCGGGCCAGAGGTTGTTCGCGGGTTTCGCAAGGCTTTGTGGGCCTTGCGCGCGGCTGTTGACCAGCGAGACCTCTATCGGGGCGGGCTTAGATTCGAAAAGCTTCAGGGGAGAAGGGGCCACCAACATTCGGTGCGGCTGACCAAGCAGTGGCGGCTTATTGTTGAGATCGTCACCGACAACGAAGGCACCCGACTGCGGGTAATTGAGATAGCGGATTATCACTGATGCCAAGGACAATGACCGATAGAATACCAGCCGAAGCTTTCCCGCCGGGCGAGTTCCTCAAGGACGCGCTGGACGATTTGGGCTGGTCGCAGACAGAGTTTGCAGAGATCATCGGCCGCAAGGCTAACGTGGTGAATGAGATCATCGCGGGGAAGCGTTCTATTACCCCGGACACGGCTCGGGAGATCGCTGCGGCGCTTGATACGACTCCGCAGTATTGGCTTAATTTGGAATCTGCTTATCAGTTGTCGAGAACATCGCCGGCTGACGAACGCATTGCGCGCGAAGCAGAGATGCGGAAGCGCTTCCCGGTGCGAGACTTGGCTAAGCGCGGCTGGCTTCCGCAGCGGCCGGGCGAGAGCGTGGAAGCATCGGTTTGCCGATTCTTCGGGATCGCCTCGATTAGTGATCCGATTTCCGGTTCATTCGCCGCATGGAGGAAGAGGAATAACGAAGAGGTTTCCACCATCCAATTGGCTTGGCTCATTCGGGTAAAGCGCCTTGCGGAAGCGATGGTCGTGCCGAAGTTTTCGGAAACGCTACTGCGCGATGCGCTTGTCCAGCTTGAGGCCTTGATGGTTGACCCGGAAGAGGTTCGCCATGTGCCACGTATCTTGCATGAGTGCGGGGTGCGGTTCTTGATCGTCGAACCGCTTCCCGGTTCGCGCATTGATGGGGTGTGTTTCTGGCTGGACAAAAACAGGTCTCCAGTCATTGCCCTGTCCCTTAAGGGTGGCGATCAGATCGACCGCTTTTGGTTCAATCTGCGGCACGAGATCGAACACATTTTGCGGCTTGAAGGCCGCGATAATCCGGTCATCGACAACTTCGAAGATGATGACCGGCTAACTGATGAATCTGAACGTGCAGCCGATGCGGCGGCGGCGGATTTCTGTGTGCCGAAACTGAAGATGGAAAGCTTCATTCGTCGGCACGATCCGATTTATTCAAAACCAGGGTTGATCGGATTTTCGAAATTAGTGAAGCGCCATCCCGGCATCGTGGCCGGGCAAATACAAAAGCACCTCAACAGATGGGACCTATTCAAGCAGTACCAAGCCAAGGTGCGGCATGTCCTCATACGTACGGCTATGACCGATGGGTATGGGGTGACACCGCATCTGAAGGAGATTTGAAGCATGACTTACAGTAAGCAGATGCAGAAAATCGTTGCAGAGTACCGCATGTCCGGCGAGCCGTGGCCGGCAGGCACCAGAACAATGGCCGCTTGGGCTATCCGAACCGGACGATGGGAACTGCCGGAGTCGGCGGCCATCTCTAAATGCGCTGAAGATCTACAGTCGGCCATGCGCGAAGAGTACATCACCGATAAGCGCGGAAGGAAGGTTCGGAAGCTGCATCCCGCCACGATCAAATCTGGCGGCCAGCAGATGGTCTTGTGGGACGACATTCGAACCGCCCCACGGCATCACATGCAGATGTCATTCCAGCAGCGCCGTCGCGGAATCGTCGGTGACGTTCGGCAGCTAAAGGTTGATGTCGATAGCTACAATGATGCGAGGTCGGACGAAGAGCCTATCCAGATGGATTTCGACTTCACGATGGACTTGGCGGAAATCGAGGCAGCAGAAGCCGCCTAATCGCCGCGCTTTCTCCAGCGGGCCGATGCAGCTAACCGCGCTGCGTCGGCCCGTTCTTCTGCGGACATACGGTCGGCTCTAACGCGCCCGCCGATCTTGCCGCCACGCCGGCCAAGCTCTACAGCCGCCTTGTTCTTGCTGTCCTCTTCGGCAGGCGCGTCGCCTGTTGCCAGATCGACAATCGACTTCGCCAACTGGTTAGGGTCGCGCGGGCGCTTTGGGTGCTTTTCTGTCATGTCTTGAAGATGGCATGCGCTTCCGCCTATTTCCAGACAGAGCGTAGGCGAAAGCGCCTATTGTGATCGAGACGGAATTTCAAACTGACCCACTACCCCACAGGGAGAGAGCCGTGACCAGGCGCTCTGCTAATTTCATTTCCGCTTTTGAATTTGAGATCATCCGAGAAGTCTTCCGGCGTTCGGTCGTAGAGGATTGTCTTCCGAGACAAGACTGGGAAAGCCGTGCAAATGGGCTTGTTCGCAGCTTCATAGGCGTTCAACCTCCGGCCGAGGTCATCGCCGCATTGCTCAATTCCATGGGTCGACAAGATGCCCGCCGACCGGAGCCGGCGGGCTACTCAAGCTGGCTCAATTCCCCGCAGCCCTGAGCTACAAACTGCCCAGCTCCGTCTCGTTGCCCGCTCGTCAGCCGACCTGCCCTCGCCGACGGCGTAGGCGTCTGAGGTCATTTGTTGAGGTTTTTTCGGGCTGGGGCCGGGCGAATAGGTCAGCGTGATCCGCTTGCCGCCGCAGACCGCGCATTTCATTTTCGGCCTCAAGTCCCACGTCATTGCGGGAGCGTCAGGGCCGAAGCGGTCGCGCAGCGCCGGCGGATCGAGCCTCTGATGGCGATGGCAATCGAGGCAGCCACCGGTAACAGCCATGCCCACGTCGATGCGTCCTTGCAGCGTCCGGCCGTCATGTTGGTGGTTCAAGGTAGGTTCGACCTTTCGGCTGAATTTCCATGTATTAGCAGATGCGCATATATTCGCGCGCCGGCCATCTATGTCTCCTGCCGGCCAAGGCCCGGTGGCCGCACCCAAACGCCGCACCCAAAGGCTACCGGGCCGCAACTCGTCTGATCGACGTTGGAAGGTTCCAGCCTTGCACGGCACAGCTACGGCGGCGGAGCCCACGGCGGTTCGAGGGCTGGTGATCCTAAATAGTGCTGGCGAGGAACAACCTGTCTTCTTTCGCCGTGGCGATAGCTCTGGCGATAGCGCGATGCGCCTACGCGCTCACTTGGTCTCCAGGCGCCAATGAGTTGCTGGTGCGCGCCCCGTGGGGCTTAGAGGTTTAGCTCCGCCGTGTAAGACCAACGTCCAACCTTCCAACTCAAAGGTCGCATCGACGAAACATATTGCCAGCTATGCCATTGGAGTCGGGACTGGCGAGTAACATGTCCCTTCATCGTCAGTCAGTTGTTGTGATCAACCACCCGCCGCGACCTGCGAAGCGGCGGGTGTTTCATTGGGAGAAACCGCTGTGCAACTGGGCGAGATGATTGCCAACCTCTGCGCCGCCATCCTCCTGATGTGCCTTGTCGCCACTGTGTTCCTGCTGGCAGGCAAGCCTCTCTGGCCTGATGAAGGGGCGAAGATGGTGATCCTCCTGCCGCCGGACGCCATGACGACCGCGTCAGTCGCGAGGCCAACGCACGCGCGTCTACCTGATCACGTCGATGCCGGTCTGGTAGAGCCAAGGCCCGATTAGCGCCCCTGGGCGAGCGCAGTCTCGGGAGAAGCCCGCGCCGCCGCGCCCGCTTGCCGCGACCCGGAAGGCGAGACGCTACACTTCCCGCTGAAGCACCGCGGCATGGATCTATTCGGCGGCTATTCTGAGACCGGATTTGGTGGCTAGCAGAACCGCGGTTTCATCAACCGCCTGCGCCGCTCGCTTCAGGATCAGTTCGGACCGAAGCACACCATCGGTGAAGTCTTTGTCGGTCGCGTACACGGCTGTGGGCAGCGCGAAGGCCTCGAAGAAGCCAAATAGCGGCCTGAGTTGATGCTCAACGACAAGGGCATGGCGCTCGCCGCCCCCGGTGGCTGTGAGAAGCACGGGCTTACCTCTCAAGGCCGTTGGATCGAGCAAGTCGAAAAAATGCTTGAACAGCCCGGTATAGCTACCCTTGTATGTCGGAGAGCCGACGACGAGCACGTCCGCGGCGACAACATCTGCAACTACGGTTTGGGCTTGCGCGTCGAGGTCGCGCTGCGATTTGGCGGCCCCCAGCGAGGGACCGACATCCTCGACATCATAGGTTCGATGGGAAAGGTGGTGGCGGCCTGCGATGTTCTGAACGACGAGGTCGACGAAAGCGCGGGTCTTCGAGGGTCGGCTGAAGTTCCCCGAAAAACCGACGATTGATGGATTTGACATAAGCCGAACTCCGATGGTCAAACTCAGATGTAAGCGGGCCTGGCACGGCACCAGCGATGCTGCGCGCACCACTTCTCTCCTCGACCTGCCTAAGACGCCGCTACTCGGACGCCCGCGCCCCGGCCGCGCCCAAACTCCAGATCCCAGCCGCGCTCCTTAAGGGGCAATTCACCCTGCAGTCCGAGCCGTGGAAACAGCAGCTCGGCAACATTGAAAGCTTCCTCCAGATGCGGATAGGCCGAGGCAATAACCGTCTCCACCCCTATCTCTTGATATTCGCGAATGCGGGCAGCAACGCTTTCCGCACTCCCGACAAGCGCGGTGCCGGCACCCCCTCGGACGAGACCCAATCCGGCCCATAGATTGGGAGCTATAACCAGCTTGTCGCGGCGTCCCTGGTGCAGAGCGGAGATGCGCTTTTGCCCGACCGACTCCGAAACCTTGGTGAATTGATGCTGGGCTTCAGCGATCACGTCGTCGGTGACGCGGCTGATCAGTCGATCCGCCGCCGCCCAGGCCTCCTCCTCCGTTTCACGCACGATCAGGTTTATGCGCAATCCGAAGCGGATTTTGCGACCTTGAGCCGCCGCTCGTGCCCTGACTCTATCGAACTTCTCCTTCACCTGCTCGACGGGTTCACCCCAACTCAGATAGACGTCCGTGTGTTTGGCGGCGACCTCGATGCCCGCCTCCGAAGACCCGCCGAACCAAAGTGGCGGATAGGGTTGCTGGACCGGCGGGAAAGATATGTCGATGCCGTGAGCAGATAGATACTTGCCCTCGAAGTCCGCCGGCTCTCCGGACAGGATACGGCGCCAGATCGTGAGGAATTCATCAGTCTGGGCATAGCGCTCGTCATGACCGAGCTTGTTGCCGTCGCCGGCAAGGTCGGCCGGATCAGCGCCGGTGACGACGTTGAGCAGCACCCGGCCGCCGGAAATGCGGTCCAGCGTGGCCGCATGGCGCGCGAACAGGGCCGGCGTCCCGCTGCCCGGCCGCAGCGCCACCAGGAATTTCAGCCGTTCGGTGAGCGGGATCAGCCCGGCGGCCACGATCCAGGCGTCCTCACACCGTGTTCCGGTTGGCAGGAGCACGCCCTTGAAGCCAAGCCGGTCGGCGGCCTGCGCGATCTCCTTGAGATAGCCGAAGGTTGCCGGCCGGTGACGCTCGTCGGTGCCGAGATAGGGGCCGTCGCCATGGGTCGGCAGGTACCAGTAGATATCGAGCGGGCGGGTGCTGTTGCCGGACATCGGATTGTTTCCTTCAATGATTGTGGAATCTATGGGAGGCAAGCCTCAGAGCTTGCCTTTCCAGGGGATCAGGCGATGTTCCAGCCAGCGCATGCCGCTGGTGAAGGCGAAGGCGAGCACGGCGATGACGATGAGGCCGACGAACACGACGTCGGTCGCCAGGAAATTGGCCGCCGACATGATCATGTAGCCGAGCCCGGACTGGGCTGCGATCAGCTCGGCCGCGACCAGCGTCGACAGTCCGGCGCCGATGGCGATCTTCAGGCCGGTCAGGATTTCCGGCAGAGCGGACGGCAGGATGATGCTGGTGAAGAGTTGCAGCCGGCTGGCGCCGAGGGACAGCGCGGCGTTGAGGCGTTCGACGGGCACCGATCGCACGCCCGCCTGTGCCGCAAAGCAGATCGGGGCGAACGTCGACAGCGACAGCAGAACGATCTTGGAGGTTTCGCCGATACCGAGCCAGATGATCAGCAGCGGCAGGTAGGCCAGCGGCGGCAAGCCCCAATAGAGATCGATCGGCACGCTGAAGATGCCCTTGACCCAACGATTGAGCCCCATGAGCAGGCCAAGCGGAATGCCGACGAAAATGCCGACGCCGAGAGCAGCGGCAATGCGGCCGAGGCTTGCCAGCGTGTGGTCGAGCAGCGTGCCATTGGCATAGCCGTCCGCCGCCACGGCGTTGAACTGGGTCAATACGTCGGCCGGCGATGGCAGGAAGAGCGGCGATGCCCAGCCGAAGCGGGCGGCGAGGAACCACAATGCGATCAGCCCCGTCAGCGTCACCAGGCTGATGCCGACGTTGCTGGCCGATGCGGACCGGCGCGGTCGGGGAGACGGCCTTCGCTGGGCCGTTCCGGCCGGGAACGAAGTTGGGGAATTGGCGGCAAGCGTCATTGCAAGGTTCCTCTGCGGGCGCCTTCCGGCTGGTGGATGAGCGAGCGGATTTCCTGTCGCATTTCGATGAAGCGCGGGCGGGACTGGATCGGCCCGATATCGCCGCTTTCGGCGAAATCGCGCACGAAGTCGGCGTCGAAACGGGCGACGATACGGCCCGGCCGGGGCGACATCACAACGATGGTCGTGCCGAGCGTAAGCGCCTCCTCGATCGAATGAGAGATGAACAGGATCTGCTTGCCGGTCTTGGCCCAGACCGAAGCCAGAAGCTGCTGCATCGTCTCGCGCGTCAGGCTGTCGAGGGCACCGAACGGCTCGTCCATCAGAAGGATTTTCGGATCGGTGGCCAGCGCCCTGGCGATGCCGACACGCTGGCGCATGCCGCCCGACAGTTCGTAGGGTGGCTTTTCGGCGAAATCGATGAGCCCGACCAGTTCCAAAAGGTGCCTCGACCGCTCATAGCGTTCGCCGCGCGGCACGCCCCGGTACTTCAGGCCGAGCGCGACGTTGTCCAGGACATTGGCCCACGGCAACAGGGTGTCCTTCTGGAACACGACGCCGCGATCGCCGCCCGGCGCCGCGATTTCGCGTCCATCCAGCGTGATCGAGCCTTCGGTGAGCGGCAGGAAGCCGGCGATCGCATTCAGCAATGTCGACTTGCCGCAGCCGGAAGCGCCGACCGCGACAACGATGGAGGCGGGAGCGATATCAAGCGACACGTGATCGAGCGCATGCACGTGCTGGCCGTCGGAAGCCGGAAAGGTGACGCTGGCATCGCGGATTCGAAGCATGGTGGCCTCCAGGCGATCTGGCTGGCGTGCCAGCCAGATCGGCGTTTCCTTCAGGGATTGCTAGTTCGAGGCCTTGGCCACTGCCGCATATTGCGGATCGGCGAAGGCGGCATAGCTGTCCTTGACCGACGTGATCTTGTGCTGGTCCTTCAGGAAGCTCGCAGTGTCCTTGAGGATTTTCGCCACCGCGCTCTTCTCACCGCCACCCAGCCATTTGTCGGAGACCTGTTGGTCGAGCGGCGGGACGACTGTCGTCTTCAATTGCTCCGAGTTCTCAGCCGCCGTTCCGCCTTGTAATTTCGCGATCAGCTTGGCGCTCTCGGAGTCCGGGCCCCAGGCGGCCGGGTCGCTCAGATAAGCCTGGTTGTAGCCGTCGATCAGCCTCACATACTGGCCGAGGAACTCCGGATTGGCCTTGGCGAATGCGCCGGTGACGACCAGCGCGCTGAACGTGGGCGCCCCGCGATCAGCAACTTGGCCGGCCGTGAGCAGGACCCTGCCGTTCTTCTTGAGTTCGGACAGCGCTGGATCCCAAACGAAGCCGCCGTCGATGTCGCCGCGCTTCCAGGCCGCGACGATCTCGGGCTGCGGGATGGCTATGACCTGGGTTTCCCTTTCGGAGATGCCTTCCTGCTTGAGCACCGCGAGAAGCTGGTAATGGTCGGTCGAGACCGGCGCCGCAGCGAGCTTCTTGCCGCGCAGGTCCGCCGGCGACTTGATTTCTGGCCGCACCACCAGGGCCTCGCCGTCACGCGAGACGGACGAGATGTAGAACGCCTTCACGTCGATGCCCTTGCTGACGGCAGCCGAGAACGGGCTTGACCCGACATCGCCGATCTGGACATCACCGGATGCGATTGCCGCGAAGATGTCGGCGCCTGAATTGAAACGGCGGAATTCGATGTTCCAGCCGGTCTTCCTGGCAAGGTCGCCGTTGGCGATGCCAAGGTTATAGGGATTAGCCCCGGTTTGGTAGGCAATGACGACCTTCTTCTCGTCGCCATGAGCCATTCCAGAAGTGGCCGCCGCTGCGAGCGCGACCAGAGCGGCGGAAATCAGTTTTCGCATGAGATCAATCCTTTGAGCGGAGGGTCCACCCCTCGATTGCCCGCTCCATCTGAGCGTCGGCTCCAAAATCTACTTAGTTTATAGAATTAGACAGGAACGATTTTCCGAATGACAAGGGCAGAGCGGAAAATTGGCTCTCATTGCAGCCCAGTCCGACGGGTGATCGCGAGCTGATGGAGCTTTCTCTTACCTTCCGCGGCGAAGCGAAACCCCTTCAAATTCGCAACAACACCTTGCGGCGGACGGTGTCCGCTTGTAGGCCAAGCAAACCTAGCTTCAACGGCAGGTATGAGGCGCGTTTCAGCCGGCACCTGCCGGTCGAAAACAAGTAGGGCTGTTAACTGCCCTTCCCTTCCCAATGTCCGTTGACGATGTTCAAGTGAAAACGGGATCTGACAGAAAGCGGCGCCAGCCGCCGAATGACGAGATATCAGAAGCGCCTAGTAACCCGACGGATTCCACCAAAAAACCCTTGGCGGCGCTGCCGTCATCAAGCTCTATAGTACCGATCCCGAGCGGCGGCGGGATGGCGGCTACAAAGCGGCCGAAGGCGTCGGCGCAGAGCCGCCAGACTTCGACTTCGATCGCGGCGCCGCCGCCGCCGACCCGGATAAGCCCCGGCTTCGGCGTCCCTTGGCCGGCAAGCTCATAGAGCTTGTAGGAAGGGATCGTCCGCGTCGCTCGGCAGAAAAGCGCGCCGGCATCCTTCAGCTGGCCGTTGAGCGGCATTCCCGAGAGGTGCGCGCCGACAACCACCAATTCGATGCCGTCCTCGGCCGGGGGGACGGGTCGGGCGCGTGGCTGTTGCCACCCTGTCGCGCCGACGGCGAGGCCGCTCGCCGAATGCAGGTCGCGCGCGGCCGCCGCGACGAGGCCATCCCGGCCGGCGGCGGCCAGAAGCGTAACGCTCATCGGCAAGCCATCGTCGCGCGTGCCGGCCGGCACGGCGATGCCACACATGTCGAGCAGATTGACGAAATTGGTGTAGGTGCCCAACCGGCTGTTGGTGGCGATTGGATCGGCAAGCACGGCGTCGACCGTGTAGTGAGTCGGCGCGGTCGGCACACAGAACAAATCGACGGAGGCGATGACCGGCGCAAGCGCCGCCCTGTAGGCCTGCAACGCATAGAGCCCGCGGAAGGCGTCGGCGGCCGACAGGTTTCTGGCGCCGCCGATGATCTTGCGCGTCACCGGATGGAGCGCTGTTTCATTCGCGTCGAAGAAATCACGGATCGCCGCATAGCGCTCTGCCACCCAGGCGCCTTCGTAGAGCAGGTTGGCCGTCGCATAGAAGTCGCCGAACGGGATCTCGACAAGCCTGGCGCCGAGCGTCTCCAGGGCAGCGACGGCGGCCTCGAAACCGGCCTGCATCGATGCGTCCCCGAAGAACTTCAGGTCGTCCTTGGCCGGGACGCCGACGTTCAGCACCGGCGGACGGACGGCGAGTGGCTGGACGGCGACGTCGCGCGAATAGGGATCGGCGGCATCGTGCGCCGCGGCGGCTGAGAACACCGCATAGGCGTCGTCGACTGTCAGCGCGAAAACCGAGACGCAGTCGAGCGTCCGGCAGGCCGGCACGACGCCCGTCGTCGACAGCGCGCCGACGCTTGGCTTCAGCCCGACAATGTTGTTGAGGCCGGCCGGGATTCGCCCCGAGCCGGCGGTATCGGTGCCGAGCGCGAAGGAGACGATGCCACGCGCCGTCGCCACCGCGGAACCGGAAGAGGAGCCGCCGGGCACGAGCTTAGGATCGATCGCATTCCGTGGAATCGGCCAGGGCGTGCGCACGCCGACGAGGCCGGTGGCGAACTGGTCGAGATTGGTCTTGCCGACGACCAGGGCGCCCGCCGCCTTGAGTTTCGCCACGACCGTCGCATCCTTGTCCGGCGTATAGGCATATTCAGCGCAGGCGGCCGTAGTCGGCATACCGGCCACGTCGATGTTGTCCTTGACGGCGAAAGGGATGCCCCAGAGCGGCTTGGCCACGGGGTCGAACGAGCCGAGCGCTTCGGCCTCGGCCAGCATTGCGGTTCGCGTTGCGAGATGGATGAAAGTGCCGGGGTCGCCCGCCGCCTGGATGCGGGCCAGCACAGTATCGATCACCTCGGCTATGCAGGTGCCGGCTCGGTAGGCCGCATGCAGGCTGCCTATGTCGAAGCGGATGTCGCTCATTTCGTCTCCCCCAGAATGATCACCGGCAGGTTCCATTGGATCAGTACGAGGCAGCCGTCCTTCGTCCAAACCGAATGCTCGGTGCCGACCGGATTGAGGATCACGCTGCCTGCCGGATAGTCACCGTTCTCGTCGCTCTGGGTGCCTTCCAGGACGACGATGGTTTCGAACCCGGCATGGCGATGGCGCGGCACGCCGGCGCCGGGCTGATATTTGAGCACCGCCACGGACGGTTCGACCGGCCCGCCTTTGAGCAGCCAGTGCACGGTGACACCATCACGGAACGGCTCGAATGTTAGATCGCGCCAGCCGCCGTCGACGAGGCCGGCAAAGCTGAGATTAGGCATTCGCAATTCCCTCGAGCACCTGGTCCGTCGTCGCCGTCCAGCCGACGATCGCGCCTTGTGCACGGATCATGGCAAGCGCGGCCGCTTTGAACTCGGGAAAGTAGCTCTCGGTCGCGTCTTCGGCGACCAGGCATTCGTAGCCGCGGTCGTTGGCCTCGCGCATCGTCGTCTGCACGCAGACTTCGGTTGTCACGCCGGCAAACACCAGTTGCCGCGCGCCGATCCGTTTTAGGTCATCGCCGAGGCCGGTCGCGTAGAAGGCGCCCTTGCCGGGCTTCTCGATGACGATCTCTCCGGGCACGGGCGCGAGGTCTTCGAGAATCGCGGTGCCGGGTTCGCCTGCGATCAGGACGCGGCCCAGCGGGCCGACATCGCCGATGCGGACCGACGGGTTGCCGCGATCGCGCTTGGCAGGCGGCAGGTCCGAAAGGTCGGGCCTGTGGCATTCCATGGTGTGGATCACCGGCAGGCCCGCGGCGCGAAAACCCTCGATCAGCCGCTTCACCGTCGGCACGATCGCCGTGACCCGGCTGACGTCGTTGCCAAGGCTGGCGCCGAAGCCGCCCGGCTCGGCGAAGTCGCGCTGCATGTCGATGACGATGAGCGCCGTCGTCTCGCGCTTGAAGGCAAAGGCGAAGGGCTGCGCTGCGATTTCCGCCATCAGTGATGCCCCGCCATGTGCTCGCCGATGGTCTGCACGCTCGCCTGCGCGATCGGCGTCTCGTAGACGAGCGCGCCGTCGGACATGACGAGGATGCGATCGGAGAGCTCCATAAGCTCGTCCAGGTCTTCGGACATTAGGAGCACCGCTGCCCCGGCGTTGCGCGCCTTCATGATGCGGGCGCGGATTTCGGCCACGGCGGAGAAATCGAGGCCGAAGCACGGGTTGGAGACGATCAAAAGGTCGACCTCGCCCGTCAGCTCGCGGGCGAGCACCGCGCGCTGCACATTGCCGCCCGACAGCGAAGCGATCGGCGACGAAAGCGATGCCGTCTTGACCTTGAACTGCTCGACCAGATGAGCGCTGAAGGATTTGATGGCGCCTGCGCTGATCCAGCTCACCGGCCTGCCGTTGCCATCGACGTCGAAGGTGCGGAAGGCGATGTTCTCGGCGACCGTCATCCTCGGCGCGCAGGCATTTTTCAGCGGCTCTTCCGGGATGAGGCGGACGTTGAGCGCACGCGCCTCCGCGCGTGTCGCAGCGTAGGCCGTTCCGCGAACCATGACCTCGCCCGCTTCGCTGGCGCGCTGGCCGGCCAACACTTCCAGGAACTCCTTCTGACCGTTGCCCGAGATGCCGGCGATGCCGACGATCTCGCCGGAGCGCACGCCGAGATCGGCGATGTTGATCGATTTGAGGCCGGTTCGGTCCGGTGCCTTTAGCGCCTTCACCTTGAGCACGATCTCGGCGTCCGGCTTCGGCGCCGCGCGGCTGTCGAGCGCGGCGATCGGCTGGTCGCCGATCATCATCGCCGCCATGGCCTTGTGAGTGAGATCGGAGACCTTGCCGGTTCCGGTGAGCCCGCCCTTGCGCAGCACCGTGATGTCGTCGGCGAATGCCGTGACCTCGTGGAACTTGTGCGAGATCATCAGCACAGTGAGGTCGCCCGCTTTCGTCATGCCGCGCACCAGGCCAAGCACTTCCTGCGCCTCGCCCGGAGTCAGCACGGATGTCGGCTCATCCAGCACCAGGAAATTGCGGCCGAGATAAAGCTGCTTGATGATCTCCAGCTTCTGCTTCTCGCCGGCGGCGAGCTCGGCCACCTTGACGTCGAGCGGCAGCTTGAAGGGCATGCGCTCCATGAAGGCGGCAAGGGCGCCGCGCTCCTTGCGCCAGTCGATGACGCCGGGCACCTTCTCGCGCGAGATGACCAGGTTCTCGGCGCCGGTCAGCGAAGGCACCAGCGTGAAATGCTGATAGACCATGCCGAGACCGAGCGCCGAGGCATCCCTGGGGCTGGCGATCGTCACCTCGCGTCCATCGACCAGCATGTCGCCCGACGTCGGGTGGTAGAAGCCCATCATGCATTTGACCAGCGTCGACTTGCCGGCGCCGTTCTCGCCAAGCAGCGCGTGAAAGGAGCCTGCAGGCAGCTTGATGGAAACGTCGTCGAGCGCCGTGAAACCGCCGAAGCGCATGGTCATGCCGATGGTCTCGACGCCGATCGCCTTGCGGTGGAGAGTTCCGCTCATCGCCGATTCCTCATGGCAGCTGGGCGACGAGGGCGGCCGAATTCGACACCGCGCCGAACACGCCGCCCTGCATCTTGATCATCTTGATCGCCGCCAGATGATTGCCGTAGTCGGTCGCCCCGCAGCAATCCTCCAGCATCACGCATTCGAAGCCGCGGTCGTTGGCCTCACGCATGGTAGTGTGCACGCAGACATCGGTGGTGATGCCGGTGAGTACGACGTTCTCGATGCCGCGCTGGTTGAGGATCAGTTCGAGGTCGGTGGCGCAGAACGAGCCCTTGCCCGGCTTGTCGATGATCGGCTCGCCCTCGGCCGGATAGAGGTCGGGGATGATGTCCCAGCCCGGCTCGCCCCGCACCAGGATGCGCCCGCAAGGGCCGGGATCGCCGATGCCGGCATTGATGCGGCGCGAGCGCCAGCGCTTGTTGGCCGGCAGGTCGGCGAGGTCGGGACGATGACCCTCGCGCGTGTGGATGACGGTGTAGCCCTTCGTCCGCATGGCGGCGAGCACCGCCTTGATCGGCTCGATCGGCGCCCTGACCAGCGACAGGTCATAGCCCATATGGTCGACATAGCCACCAGGTCCGCAGAAATCGGTCTGCATGTCGATGATGATCAGCGCCGTGTTGTCCGGCCGCAGATCGCCATTATAAGGCCAGGGATAGGGATCGGCGTCGATGTAGCGCTCAGTGATCTCGGCTCTGGCGTTCATGGCAAAGACTCCGGTCTCGCGAGCGGCACGTGGTGCGCGGTCATTTCGTGATCGACAGTTCGCCGGGCGCGCCGGCGAGCGTGCGGCTCGGCGACGAGGTGGCGATCATGATGATGAGGGTGAGGATGTAGGGCGCGGCGTAGAAGAGGTAGTAGCCTTGGGTGACGCCCACCGACTGCAGCGCCGGGCCGAGGGCGCCGGCGCCGCCGAACAAAAGCGCGGCCGCGAAGCAGCCGAGTGGATCCCAGCGCGCGAAGATGACCAGCGCCATCGCCATCAGCCCCTGGCCCGACGAGATGCGCTCAGTCCAGCTGCCGGGATAGTAGAGCGACAGATAGGCGCCGCCGATGCCGGCAAGCGCGCCGCCGACGGCGGTGGCCAGAAGGCGCACCGTGTTGGGGTTGAGGCCCATGGCGCGCGCGGCATCGGCGCTGTCGCCGACCACTCGCACGATCAGGCCGACACGGGTGTTGCGGAACGCCCACCAGAGGAAGACGGCGAGAGCAGCGCCGATCAGGAACAGCACGTTGACGTTGAGCGCCGCCTGCACCTGCGGGATGTCGGACCAGGCGCCGAACGGGATCGCCGGCAGGGCGGGCGCGGAAGGCTGGATGAAGGGCTTGCCGAAGAAGAAGGCGAGGCCGGTGCCGAACAGCATCAGGGCGATGCCGATGGCGATATCGTTGACCTTCGGGAATTTGCAGATCCAGCCGTGGAAGAGGCCGAAGCAGAGGCCGGCGAGCGCCGCGGCCAAAAGGCCAGGCCATGGCGAGCCGGTCATCACCGCCACCGCATAGGCGCTCATGGCGCCGAACACCAGCGTGCCTTCGAGGCCGAGATTGATGCGGCCGGAGCGTTCGGTGATGGCCTCGCCGAGCGAGACGAAGATGAAAGGAGTGGACACGCGGATGGCGCCGCCCAGCATGGCGAGCGGAACCCCCCAGAGGTCGATGTCGGTCGCTTCCATCAGGTGCTCCTCTGCCAGAGATCAGGGTTGAAGAGCTTGAAACGACCGTAGAAGGTTTCGCTGAACAGGATGACGATGAAGAACATGCCCTGGAGAACCAGGACGGTCGCGTCTGGCAGGTCCATGCGACGCTGAATCAGGCCGCCGGAGGCATTGATGCCACCAAGCAGGATGGCGACGGGAATGACGCCAAGCGGATTGTGGCGGGCGAGGAATGCGACGAGGATGCCGGTATAGCCATAGCCGGCGGCAAGCGAGCCGTTGGCGCTTCCTTGCACGGCAGCGACTTCCAGCATGCCGGCAAGGCCGGCGAAGCTGCCCGCCAGCGCGGTGAAGCAGACGATCAGCGGACCGACGGCAAGCCCCTGCACCTGCGCCGCCCTGACGTTGCCGCCGGCGATGCGGGCGGCGAAGCCCCAGCGGGTCTTCTCGATCAGCAGCCAGGAGAGCACACAGGCGAGGATGCCGACGACGAGACCCCAATGAACCTCCATGCCCGGGATGTTGCCGACGCGGTAGATGTCGGCCAGCGGCTGGGTCGAGGGTTTGTTGAGCGAGGCCGGATCGCGCAGCGGGCCTTCCACCAGATGGTTCATTAGGGCGATTGCTATGTAGGCCATCAGCAGGCTGGAGATGGTCTCGTTGACGGCGCGGTAGTGGCGGAGCGCGCCGACGACACCTATCCAGATGCCGCCGGCGGCCGCGCCCCCCACGCCCATGAGGAGGATGACGAGAAAAGACGGCGCGCCGTTCAGGGCCACGCCGATGGCGGCCGCGGCAACGCCGCCGAGCACAATCGCGCCCTCGCCGCCGATGACGACCAGGCCAAGCCGCGCCGGAAGCGCCACGCAGAGCGCCGCAAGCAGGAGCGGCGCTCCGCGCGACAGCGAGTTCTGGATCGAGAACCAGGAGCCAAAGCCGCCCCGCCACATCGTCTGGCAGAGCTGGACCGGCGACTTGCCGACCAACGCAATGAACAGGCTGAACAGCAGCATGCCGGCGACCAGCGCCGCGAGCGGAATGACGAAGGCCTCAGTCCGTCTGGCGATCCATTCGAGCGCCGTCCGGTATCCCCTCGCATCGAGGACGGTCCGCACGTCCGTACTGCTCACCGCTTCCGTCATCGTCCCGTCTCCCTCGGCCGCTCAGGCGGTCGAGCCGACGACGCCCTCGACGAGATAGTCCATGCTTTCGAGCTCGATGGCGGTCTCGACGAAGGCCTGGCCTTCGGTCGCCACGACGGCGCCCTTGTTGCTCTTCAGCGGTCCCTTGATGACGGAGAAGCCGCCCTTCATCATTTCGGCCAGCGTGGCGTCGAACTGCTTGCGCGCGGCTTCGCCGACGGCGGGCCCGAGCGGACTCATCTTGACGAAGCCGTCGGCCAGGCCGCCCCGCGTGAAGTTCGGCAGCGGCTTGCCGGCGATGAGATCGTCGACGAACAACTTGTAGACCTTGGCCCAGTTCCACTCCGCGCCGGTCAGATATTTTTCCGGCGCCAGCGGACTTTGGTTGGCGTGGTAGCCGCAGACGAACGCGCCGCGGCCGGCGGCCGTCTCGACCACCACCTTGGGACTGTCGACATGGCAGGTGACCACGTCGGCGCCCTGGTCGACCAGCGCGTTGGTGGCCTCGGCTTCCTTCACCGCCAGCGACCATTCCCCGGTGAAGATCACCTGGCAGGTGATCGCCGGATCGACCGAACGCGCGCCGAGCAGGAAGGAGTTGATGTTGAGCAGCACCTGCGGGATCGGCTTGGCTGCAACGAAGCCGAGCTTCTTCGATTTGGTGGTGTGTCCGGCGACGACGCCGTTGAGGTACTGGCCCATGCCGATATAGCCGAAATAGGACCCGGCGTTCATCGGGTGCTTGTCCTTGTTCCACATGCCGCCGCAGTGCCGGAACTGCACGTCGGGGAACTTGGCGCACATGGCCAGCATATGCGGATCGAAATAGCCGAAGGAGGTCGGAAAGACCAGTGAGGCGCCGTCGAGATTGATCATCGACTCCATCGTCTTCTGGACGTCCACCGTCTCGGGGACGTTCTCTTCTTCGATGATGGAGATTCCTTCGATGCCCTTCAGCGATGCAGCCCCTTCGGCATGCGCCTGGTTATAGCCATAGTCGTCCCTGGGGCCGACGTAGATGAAGCCGACCGTGGCGGACGCGGCGAGCGCTGCGCGGATCGGGAAAGCTGCCGAGGCAAGGCCCAGCGCCGCTCCGGCGGCGGAGGTCTTGAGCAGGTCGCGCCGGCTCAGCATGAATCTCTCGGTCATTTCGAATGCTCCCCTTTCTTGAACCCGGCACGGGGTCGATTGTCAAGAAAGTGCATGCAATCCCTATGCCACTTTCAAGACGGTGTTTTCTATAATAAAATCAATAGGGGACGTTAGAAGGCCTGCATAAACGCATGCACTTCATGCCTGAAAAGCGGTCAATTTGACATGGGGATCAAAATCTAGCCATACAGGGAGTGCAGCCTGAGTCTAAATCTGCCCGCGAGCCGTCCAGTCGCGGGAAAAGCAGCTGGGCGGAGGAGACGTGTCGGGAAGGCGCTTGGTCAGGTCGGGCACGACCGTGGATCAGATGGTGAGGGTGATCGCGGACCGGATCGTCACCGGCTATCTGCGCCCCGGGGAAAGGCTGGACGAGGGCTCACTCGCCGCCCGCTTCGAGGTCTCGCGCACGCCGGTCCGGGAGGCCCTCGGCCATTTGAGCGCCATGGGACTGGTCGAAAGACGGCCCAACAGGGGCGCCATCGTCGCCGTGATCACGCAGGAACATCTCGCCTCGATGTTCGAGAGCATGGCCGAGTTGGAAGCCATCTGCGCGCGCTTTTCGGCCGAGCGCATGACCAGCGCAGAGCGTCGTTCGCTGGAGATGGAGCATCAGGCATCGGCGCGCCTGGTGCAGATCGGCGCCGAAGAGGCCTATGAGTATTTCAACACCGAGTTCCACAACAGGCTTTATCGCGGCGCCCATAACACGCATATCCACGATTTGACTGTGGCGACCCGCAGCCGACTGGCGCCGTTCCGGCGCGCGCAATTCATGCTGCCGGGCCGGCTAGCCAAGTCCTGGCAGGAGCATGATGTGATCGTTACCGCGATCATGCGGGGCGATGCGGCGGCTGCCGGCAAGGCCGCCTGGGATCATGTTTCAATCGTCAGCGAAGCGAGCGCCATGTTTGCGGCCGATGATCGCAGGCCGGTTCAGGACGTGGCCTGAAGCAACCAGACCTCCAGTGTGTCGCAGACAATGCCCGCTTCAGGAGCTCGAGTCGCCGTGGCACATAAGGGCTAAGCTATCTGGGTTGCGGCGCTTCGGCCAAAGGATTGTTTGAGAAGGATCGGGTAGTTTGGCGGCCGGGACTGCGGCCCATCACAGCCAGCAGTCCCGGCGGCAGGCGACCGTCCCTAGATGTTTGATCCCAGGCTTTGATGGGGCATCCTTGTCTCATCGTCGCCTTCCGGCGCTACACGCTACTGCCGCTCGACGAGTGCCGCAGCGAAGTCTCGCCGTTGGCTCTCGGTGAGTTTCTTGTCCTTGTGAATCGCTGATTTTAGGATTTCGGCATCCATTGCCGACAAGGATTTTGAATTCGCCATGTTGCCCTCATTGCGGGGGCGAAGACCATTCCCCGCGAACGAGCGGAGTATATGTCTACACGATTATTTTCGCGAGTCCTTAAGAAGAGGAAGTCGTACAGCCTGTCCTGAGTATATTCCTATCAACCAGATGCTGCCCGGTCGACTTGGCTTTTGAGCCCTGCGGAGTTTGGGCCATGTCCGCGCAGTCCGCTATAAGCGAGCCAAGTCGGCTAGTGGAGCGCTCTTGTTCATCGTTGCCGGTGAGCTTGACGGCTTCCTTCCGGGCAAGGGGGATTTCAAGCAGGCACTCCAGGCCGGTGGGCCGGAAGTTCAATTCGACACTCCCCCTCAACTCGTACTCCAAACTCTGCTGGATGAAAGTGGTTCCAAAATTTCTGCGGGATGGCTCTTCCACGGCCGGACCGCCGAGTTCCTTCCAGCTGATCGAAAGCATGCCCGGCTTCACCACGTTCCAGGAGACCTCGACGCGTCCGGTCTCGACGGAAAGCGCCCCATATTTGGCGGCGTTGCTGGCAAGCTCGAAGAACACCATGCCGAGTGCCGCCGCCGTTGCCGCATCGAGGTGGAACGGCCGGCCGTGAACGACTAGATTCTGGCGTCCCGTGGTGCTGTAGGGGGAAAACGTCGCCCTCAGCAGTTCCTCGAGGTCGGCGTCGCCCCAATTGTGGGAAGACAGGACCTCATGCGTGCGCGCCATCGCGTGCAGTCGCTCATGGAATGATGTCGCGAATTCCCCCATTGAGCTTGACGAGCGGATCATGCGCGAGGTCAGTGCGGTGATCGTGGCTAGGATGTTCTTCACACGATGCTGCAGCTCGTGCAGCAGCCTCTCCTGAGCGCGCTCGGCCTCCTTATGGTTCGAGACATCGACCAGGGCCGCAATAGCGCCCCGAACCCTGCCGGACTCGTCAAACAGCGGATTGGCCGACATCATCACGTCGATGCTTGAGCCGTCCGCCTGCGCGATTCGGGCTTCGTAGCCGCGGACGGGCTTGCCCGTTCGCATCGCCTTCTGCAGCGGCTGCTCGTGCGTCTCCACCTTGGAGCCGTTCACCATTAGCGGCAGGACCGCCGGCACAGTGCTGAGCTTGCCGTCCGCCGCGCGCCGGCCGGCGAGCTCGGCCGCGCGGCGATTGGCGCGGATGGCATCGCCGTCGTCGTCTTCGGCGATCAAGATGCCGACAGGCACAAGGTCCAGAACAGTCTCCAGGCTTTCGAGGCGGTTGCGCAAGTCGTGCGACAGCGCGCCGATCTTTTCCTCCGCCTGCGCGATCTGGGTAATGTCGACGAAGGTGACGACGACGCCGGCGATGACATTGTCGACGGTGCGATAGGGCATCACGCGCATGATGTAGCGCTTGGCGCTTTCAATGACTTCCACCTGCCTTTCTATCGTCCCCAGCCGCTGCAGCACCTGCTCCATGTCTGCCTGCAGCCGGTCCGCGGCAAAGCGCGGCCGCACATGCGCGAGCGGCCGGCCGACATCGCTTTCGACCAGCCTGAACAGGTC
>NZ_RZSN01000230.1:0-5000 GCF_003997315.1 Mesorhizobium sp. M1A.F.Ca.IN.020.04.1.1 | reverse complement strand
CGAGAAGCTGGTCTTTTTGTGCCAATTCCATTGAAGCAAATCCCGCACAGGATTTGGTTCGTGCGACAATCTCTTCGGGATTGCGCTTATGCGACGATCCCTTCGGGATCGCGCATGATGGGTATTGGCAATGAGAACGATCAAGTGTCTTAAGGGCAATTGGTGGATGCCTTGGCATGCACAGGCGATGAAGGACGTGATACGCTGCGATAAGCTACGGGGAGGTGCGAATACCCTTTGATCCGTAGATCTCCGAATGGGGAAACCCACCTAAGGTACTTGGAAAATCAGAGCAGCAGGGCAACTGACGCGGCAATCCCAAAAGGATTGAGCGTGGGGCGACGATCTCTTTGGGATCGCGCTGTTTTTGCTGCTGTGGTTTCCAAGTATCGATAATAGGTAACTTATCCTGAATACATAGGGATAAAGTGGCGAACGCGGGGAACTGAAACATCTAAGTACCCGTAGGAAAGGACATCAACCGAGACTCCGGAAGTAGTGGCGAGCGAACCCGGACCAGGCCAGCGGCGATTGAGAGACAAGCGGAACCTTCTGGAAAGTTGGGCCATAGCGGGTGACAGCCCCGTACGCGTAATGCGATCAATCGTCCTTGAGTAAGGCGGGACACGTGAAATCCTGTCTGAAATTGGGAGGACCACCTTCCAAGCCTAAGTACTCGTGCATGACCGATAGCGAACTAGTACCGTGAGGGAAAGGTGAAAAGCACCCCGACAAGGGGAGTGAAAGAGTACCTGAAACCGATTGCCTACAAACAGTGGGAGCCCGTCCTTCAAATCGCTTGACGATTTGAAGAACTTTTGATTTTGCCATCAAGAGCGCAAGCGCTTTGATGGGCGGGTGACCACGTACCTTTTGTATAATGGGTCAGCGACTTAGTGTGACGAGCAAGCTTAAACCGATAGGTGTAGGCGCAGCGAAAGCGAGTCTGAACAGGGCGTTCAGTTCGTCGCATTAGACCCGAAACCGAGTGATCTAGCCATGAGCAGGCTGAAGGTAAGGTAACACTTACTGGAGGGCCGAACCCATAACTGTTGCAATAGTTCGGGATGACTTGTGGCTAGGGGTGAAAGGCCAATCAAACTCGGAAATAGCTGGTTCTCCGCGAAATCTATTTAGGTAGAGCGTCGACCGAATACCCCAGGGGGTAGAGCACTGGATGGGCTAGGGGTCCTCACCGGATTACCAAACCTAACCAAACTCCGAATACCTGGGAGTACTAGTCGGCAGACACACGGCGGGTGCTAACGTCCGTCGTGAAAAGGGAAACAACCCTGACCTACAGCTAAGGTCCCCAAGTTATGGCTAAGTGGGAAAGGATGTGAGGATCCCAAAACAACCAGGATGTTGGCTTAGAAGCAGCCATCATTTAAAGAAAGCGTAACAGCTCACTGGTCTAAATAAGGGTCTTTGCGCCGAAAATGTAACGGGGCTAAAGCCATACACCGAAGCTTAGGGTTCGTGAGCAATCACGAGCGGTAGCGGAGCGTTCTGTAAGCCAGTGAAGCCGTACCCGTGAGGGGCGGTGGAGGTATCAGAAGTGCGAATGCTGACATGAGTAACGTAAGGGGAGTGAGAGACTCCCCCGCCGAAAGACCAAGGGTTCCTGCTTAAAGTTAATCTGAGCAGGGTTAGCCGGCCCCTAAGACGAGGCGGAAACGCGTAGTCGATGGGAATCACGTTAATATTCGTGAGCCTGGAGGTAGTGACGGATCACACAAGTTGTCCAATCTTATCGGATTGAAAGGGCAGCGGAGTGGTTCCAGGAAATAGCTCCTCCTTATAGACCGTACCCGAAACCGACACTGGTGGTCTGGTAGAGTATACCAAGGCGCTTGAGAGAACTATGCTGAAGGAACTCGGCAAATTGCACGCGTAACTTCGGAAGAAGCGTGACCCTTTTTTGCGCAAGCAGAGGAGGGTGGCACAGACCAGGGGGTAGCGACTGTTTATCAAAAACACAGGGCTCTGCGAAGTCGCAAGACGACGTATAGGGTCTGACGCCTGCCCGGTGCTGGAAGGTTAAGAGGAGGGGTGCAAGCTCTGAATCGAAGCCCCAGTAAACGGCGGCCGTAACTATAACGGTCCTAAGGTAGCGAAATTCCTTGTCGGGTAAGTTCCGACCTGCACGAATGGCGTAACGACTTCCCCGCTGTCTCCAGCATAGACTCAGTGAAATTGAATTCCCCGTGAAGATGCGGGGTTCCTGCGGTTAGACGGAAAGACCCCGTGCACCTTTACTATAGCTTTACATTGGCATTCGTAGTGGCATGTGTAGGATAGGTGGTAGGCTTTGAAGCCTGGGCGCCAGCTCAGGTGGAGCCACCCTTGAAATACCACCCTTATCACTATGGATGTCTAACCGCGGCCCGTTATCCGGGTCCGGGACAATGTATGGTGGGTAGTTTGACTGGGGCGGTCGCCTCCTAAAGAGTAACGGAGGCGCGCGATGGTGGGCTCAGAACGGTCGGAAATCGTTCGCTGAGTGCAATGGCATAAGCCTGCCTGACTGCGAGACTGACAAGTCGAGCAGAGACGAAAGTCGGTCATAGTGATCCGGTGGTCCCGTGTGGAAGGGCCATCGCTCAACGGATAAAAGGTACGCCGGGGATAACAGGCTGATGACCCCCAAGAGTCCATATCGACGGGGTTGTTTGGCACCTCGATGTCGACTCATCGCATCCTGGGGCTGGAGCAGGTCCCAAGGGTATGGCTGTTCGCCATTTAAAGCGGTACGTGAGTTGGGTTCAGAACGTCGTGAGACAGTTCGGTCCCTATCTGCCGTGGGTGTAGGAATATTGAAAGGATCTGTCCCTAGTACGAGAGGACCGGGATGGACGGATCTCTGGTGGACCTGTTGTGGCGCCAGCCGCATTGCAGGGTAGCTATATCCGGACGGGATAACCGCTGAAGGCATCTAAGCGGGAAACCCACCTTGAAACGAGTATTCCCTGAGAACCGTGGAAGACGACCACGTTGATAGGCCGGGTGTGGAAGAGCGGCAACGCTTGAAGCTTACCGGTACTAATAGTTCGATCGGCTTGATCGTTCTCATTCCTAATATCCATCCGACAAAGTCGGATGGTCTGCCAGCGCTCACGCATGAGCGGCCCTTACGGGCCTATGCTCCGCGAGGGCGCCGGACGACCGGCGACGCGCAGTCGCGCTTGCGGGCTTCGCCCGTAGGCAAAACGCAGACGTCGCCTTGGCACAAAACGACGATCCTTTGGATCGCGCTTGAACAGCTTCTCGATTTGAACGTGCGTTTCGCCGACCTGGTGGTTATGGCGGAGCGGCTGCACCCGATCCCATTCCGAACTCGGCCGTGAAACGCTCCAGCGCTGATGGTACTTCGTCTCAAGACGCGGGAGAGTAGGTCGCTGCCAGGTCTGCCAAGCGCACGTTCATCTCACATCCGGATCCGGATGCAGACAAATCTTCTCCTTGCGATTGTTGTGATGCATGTCGTTGCCTCAAAACCGCTAACACTTTTGAGCGACATGCATGAGGCCCGCCAAACGGGATCCCGGGCCGCGCAAGCGGCCCTTTCATTGGGCGGTCCCTTGAATACGGTAAGCGCAAACTTACCTCTATGGTGACGCGGGGTGGAGCAGCCCGGTAGCTCGTCAGGCTCATAACCTGAAGGTCACAGGTTCAAATCCTGTCCCCGCAACCAATCCAAAAACGCCCGCCTCGTGCGGGCGTTTTTGTATCTGGCCATACTGGCCGGCTGATGTGAGCGGTCATCAGGCCCGCAAGCAGCGAACCGACGCAGCGCCGGCAGAAAAGCCAAATCCTGTCCCCCACACCAATCCACGGCCCGCCAACGCAGGCCGTTTGCGTTTGCGGCGGCGCGCCTGGATGCGAAGCCGCCAGCGAGGTCCTCGGGAGCAACAAGCACGGCGGCGTCCCGCAGGTAGCGCAGTTGGACACCCCTCGCTCGATCGAAGGATATCAATGAAACCTCGAGCGCCTGTTGGGACATCCTGGCCATTGCGCGAGATCACCGGTTTTCGCCGATAGCGGCTGAACGAAGTGGTGCCGCGATTGACGCCGCCCATGACGAGATCGGTCTGTGCACCGCACGGCGCGGCGCTGCGGCCCGAGGCTGAGGGAGCTCTCATACCTTTCCCCGCTGCATGGCACGTAGAACGCTGACGATCATACAAGAGGGCCTAAGTTCGGCGGATCTCGACGCGCTCGCCGGCGACGCTGGCTGGGTCAAGGCCTGAGCGGCTAGTCGAGTAGCCGAGGTCTCGCGGCTTGCAGGAGGGGAAGGTTAAATCTCCGGACCGACCTTATGGAAGGCGACTGGCCTGTCTGTCGATGGACGCCACATGCTTTCGGCGACGTCGAACCCGACCGGCTCGCCGACGTCCTTTCCCAGCCATTCTGGGTGAAGCTGCATCCCAGAAACCTGGTCGAGCGATTTAATGACGAATCGAGCGGCATATCAATGTCGCGGCATCGTCCCGGATGTCTCGCCGGGGTTCGTTGCTCGAGCAAAGCAATGAACCGGCTATCCAGTCGCTGCCACATGGAATGACGCTGTCAGTTGAGCCGGTGATCCCTTAGTCGTGGGCGGCAGATCGGTCCGGCCACGCCCGAGAAAGTGCGGCGACCCGACGCGACGGCTACCATAAACTTCGGGGGCACCATCATAGCAGCCGGCTAATGCATATCGCCCGAAATTCACAGCGATTTCGGGACAACGACGTGCATCAAATGAGGATGCAAAGCGCATCGCTGGAATTCGTTCGCCGACATGCTGAGAAAGTTCGAAATCGCTGTTGACACCCCGAATGGCTCCGACTATATACGCCCCACCAACGAGGGCGGCGCGCCGCTGGCGGCTGAGAAGTTCGCTTCTCAATCTGCCCTCTGTGAAATTCAAGAGAGCCGCGTGAGCGACACTCGAAGGGCCCCGAAGCGGCAAGCGAAAGGGGCCGGGACATCGCGTCTGCGGTGTCGGTTCTTTGACA
>NZ_RZSN01000229.1:0-7635 GCF_003997315.1 Mesorhizobium sp. M1A.F.Ca.IN.020.04.1.1 | reverse complement strand
GCTCTGAATCACAACTTCGGCCTGCCTGGTTGTCAAACCGTGCTTTGCCGCAAACTCGTTCAGGTCGTAGGTTTCCGTCCAGCGCGACCGCTTCAAACCTTGCATTTTACCTCCGGGGGTAACGAAACTCGTGAGAAGCAACGCGGGACTGCTGAGAAGGTTTCCGATCCGAGGAGCCTAAAAGAAGCGCTTGCTGCTGTCCAAACGCGGCACCTTTGACGTCAGGATTCTGGAGCCTGCCTTCGCTATGCCATGACTCTGGCGCGGGCTCCCAGTTTACATTTGCTATTTTCATCCGGGCCGAATCAACGACATAGTGAGCCAGGGCCAATCGCAACGCAGTTTGCTGCCTCTATGGCCCCTTCCCCTCCGACGACCGTTCGACGCACCCCGAGCCCCCGCCCTGTTCGGCGGTCGTCGTCTTTTTCCGTGCTACAACAAATGAGAGCGACGCCGTCCCGTGCGGGTGTAAGGTACGGTCGTCGCCCGTACCTCTGACGGCAAACGGGCGCTTGGAAGTCAACTCAGGTGCTTTCGCCCAACTCTGCAGGGAGGAAGCAATGAGCAAGCGCTCTGCAAATTTCATTTCCGCTTTTGAATTCGACGTTATCCGAGAAGCCTTCCGGCGTTCGGTCGTGGAGGACTGTCTTCCGCGAGAACAATGGGAAACGCGCGCGGGTGACCTTGTTCGCAGCTTCGTAGGCGTTGAAGCTCCGGCCGAAGTCCTCGCCGCATTGCTCGATGTGACAGAAAAACAAGGAAGCCCAGGTTAGGTCGGCTCGACGGGCCTCGAAATCGGGGGCAATCTGGGCAGCGACGGTACCGGCGCCGTTAGCAATCGGCTGTGTCGCTTCTTCTCTCGAAGTCCTCCAGTGTCGCATGGCGGAGCGTGTGTTCGCCGCGAAGGAACTTTACCCGGCCGGTGATGCCTGGCTTCACCCACTCGACATCATCGGCGAAGGCGCTGGGCACCCTCTGCGCTGGCTTCGACGCCCTGGCCTCTTGGACACGCTGCCACAGCCGTTCCCTGAGGCCGCTGGGCAGCGTCACGGCTGCTGTGCCGGCATAGCGGCCACCCCGCGCCATGATCGCCGCAGCGGGCTTCCCGGGCTCTCGCTTAATGCCCAGCAGTTCGAAGTCGCCGACCTCCCAACATTTCGTCTTTACCCAGAAATCCTGCTTGCCACTGCGATAGCTGCTGGTGCGCCGTTTCGACACCATGCCCTCGAGACCCATCTTCTCAACGGCTGCAAAGAAGGCAGCGCCGTTGCCCTCGACATGGTCGGAATACTGGATGATGCCCTTGGCCGGCTTGATCAGATCCCAGAGCCTTGCCTTGCGCTCGATCAGCGGCAGAGCACGAAGTGCTCATCGTTGAGATAAAGAAGGTCGAAGGCGACGAAGGCGAGCAGCTCGGCGTTCCAGGTCATGCGCGAATGCATCTCATGGAAGTTCGGCCGCCCGTCGGGCTCCGGCGCGATCATCTCGCCGTCGATGATGAAAGACTCCGCTGGCAGCTTTTCTGCCGCGGTGACGATCGGCCAGTAGCGCTGGGACCAGTCATGTCCGTTTCGTGAGAATGCCCTCACACCTGCCCAATCGCGGACGAGCTGGGTGCGGAAGCCATCGTACTTGATCTCATGCAGCCAGTCGTCGCTGACCGGAGGCGTCTCGACCTGGATAGGCTCAAGCGGCTTGATGAACTTCAGCCGGTCACCTGCGTTACGCATGCACATTACCCCAACCGCGATTCAAGCCGTGCACGGCCATCCGGTTCCGGAGCATTTTAGCGAAATTGAATGAAGACACCGATCAGAGCGCGCTGGGTCGATCCGACTAGGCTTTCTGACGGTGCGCCGTTTGCTCATCGTTCGCAGTCACTGGCGCATCCACCCCGGTCGGGTTCTCCGCATTCGGCGGCTCTTCCAAGGGGATTGCCTCTAGAAAGGCCCTATGAGCCTCGTCGGCGGCACAGATGTGCTTTCTTGGACCGGAGGAACGGCGCCATATAGCATCAACAATTTTCGTCCGACGCGCGCTCTTCGGCGGGTCTTTCGGAAGATCTGTTTTCTCCCTAAAGACAACGTGACAATGGGCATCTTCGCCCATTTCCGGGGAGTTCTCAGCATAGACCTCATATACGTCATTGGCCGCGCCGGCCGCCGCTGACACGGGGAATTCGTAATATCCCACGTAGTGAACCGTGTCTTCTAACGGGACGATCGCCTGACCTTTTTTCTGTGCCTCCTCTGCCCTTCGCTGGTTGCTATTCGCTGCTGTTCGGCATCCGTACGCGTGTACGTCGCCCTCCGTCGGGAGTTTGGCGCGCCAACCAACCGAAAGAAGCCAGGTCTTGGGCGTGGTCTTTGCTTTGGGCTCTCTAAAATAGAACAGCTTTTCGAAGGCAAAAGATCCCGGTTCGCCTTCCTTGGAGAACTGGGGAAATATGGCACATCTCGCGACGACTTCACTGCTGCCTAACAAAGTCGGTTCCGAATCCGCCATACTGCCCCGCCACTTTCAGAAGCCCCACAATCGACGGTTCGTGCAAAGACGAATGGTCAAGGATTTCGCTCGTTGTTGAGCTTGTCCGGAGCAGCGAGGCGACCCCTTCCGAGACTGTAATATATTGCCGATCAGAGCCGCGCGCCCAGCTAAAGGTCACCGATTCTGAATCGTGTGAAAAGACCTTCGGGACGCCTATCCCCATTATATACAAGAGGGAAAGCGTAAAATGAGCCTCTTCAGCAGTAGCTGCATTGATATGATAGTCCTCATCGACGGGAAGCGCGGCCATAGTCTCGATCGCGTCGTACACGTTGACGAATGCTGCGCGGCGGAGGAGGTCTGTTAGATAGCCGTCAGTAGAGGTCGCCGACGAATAGCGAACGATCCGAGGAGCAGCGTCATACGGCGTCGAAGCTTCGGCAGCAGTGATTGCGCCGGCAGTCAGGATCCCTACGGCCACTCCGAGCACCAGAGCAGAGCTCGCCGTCATAATGCGATGACTGCTTGGAACATCCAGGGGATAAGTTTCACCCTGGAAAAACGGCGTCAGTCCGCTCATTTGACGTCTCCCAGACTCTCAAATCCAACGCATCGCTGCACAACGCTACCCAACTTCTCAAGCACCGCAATCTGACCTCCAGCATCAAACGACTTGCCGAGATTGGGGACCGTATTGATATCTATAAGATAGGTAACAAAGTACGCCAAGCCAATCGGGCCGGGAGTGAGTGGAGCCGCCGCATTGAAGGAGAATTGCTGGTACTGAGCAGTTTCCGCCGTCCATCGAAGAACGCGATTGATATCGTACTGCCCTAGATGAACTGTCTTGTTCAGTTGGAATGAGAGATCAGCGGCGCCACGCAGATTGTTGTTGACGCCGAGGATCCTCGCAAATTCGTCCCCAAAGCCAGCAGGGTCGGGAACCCGCTTCGCTAGCTTCACGATGAAAGACTGTCGGTAGGTGCCGGAGCCCGTGAACTGGCAGAATGTTTTTGCTCGGGTGAGGCCTTCTAAAATCACTGCGAAATCGGTAAAGGCCGGGAAATGGGTGGGGTCGTTCGAAGTCGGTTCAATGAACAAGTCGACCCGACCGGGGACGGCTTGAACTCTAAACTGAGTTGTTCCCTCGGTTGCTGACGCAACGGTGATTGGCACTGGCGAAGCTGGGGGCCGCTGTCTCTGCACCTGATCGGGCATGAGCCCAAAGGTGTTTCGGAAAGTGGCCTCAATTTCTTTTGTAGCCGCTTCCTCCGGCGTAAACCAAGCGAACTGCAACGCATGGATTTCGTTAAAGGTCGACAAAGAATCCCCCACACCGTCGCCGTTTCCCTAGGCGAGTTTGTCCTATTACATCAAGTCGGCATTAGCAAATCATGAGGTTTTAGGCCGCAAGTCGACGTTTTTAGAAAAGCCCGCTGCCGAGGCAGCGGGCCAAGTGGCGAGGAAGTGAACCGGGACTTGTTCACCCGTCTCAGACAACGCGGTGACGTGGTCCATGCCGCCTACTGACGTCTTAACGAGCCGCTACAATTTTATCGGCCGGCGCCGCCTAAGGGATCGGGTAACAAAAAAGAGCCCCACCGGCCGAAGCCGGTGGGCAGACTGGAAATGATGGCAGGCGATTACAAGGGAAGCGCCTGTGCTATCTGAAGGTAGAGCAGCACCCCGAGAGCTCCGGCCAATAGGAAAATCAGACCGGTCAGAACTTCGGAAGCGGTGCGCGGCAGCCTCACGGCTTCGGTCCTTTCAGCTGGTCGACTATCTGCGTCAATGCCAGTAACAACCCCGCAACCGTGAGAATGATCCACATCGATGTGGAGCCCAGCCAGCGCAAGCGCGTCCAGAGTTGAACAACGGCGAACCCAGCTTCGAAATGGTCCTCATCCAGATCGAGGAATTTATCGAGCCTTTCGCGCCGCAGAGGATCCAGCCGGCCGGCCCAGATAAGGGCCTCGCGCTGCTTGCTGTCGAGGCGATCGAGCCAGAGGATCGTTTCCGGGTCGAGTTCGCGAAGACGCTGGGGGAACCCTCCGCTCATTTCACGAGCGCCTGGATGGTATCGCCCTTGGCGTGGTTGAGGCGAACGCAATCGCCAAGCCGGCGGCGATCTTCCGCGTGCAGCCGTGTCTCCTCCTCCGTCGAGACGAAACGATGGGGGATGTCGACGACGCCGAGGCAATCCTGCATCACGCTTGGGTCGACGTGTGCCGTCGGCTTCGGCACCAGGCTATCGACCGATGGCGTCGAGGCGCTCTGACACCCCAGCAGAGATGCCATCAGGCTTGCAGCCAGAAGGATTGGTCGAAACGGGCGGTGCATTGTCTTGGTCCTTCTGCCCGCGCACCAGCTCGGCTATGCGGCCGGCGTCGCTATGCTGCTTGTCGATGTAGGCCTGTGCCGCGGCGTCGATGTCCTGCTGCCGCGTCTTGGTGTCGGCCGCTTGGGCGATGGCGGCGAGCTTGATCTTCTCCTCCCAAATCGCGTCCTCGGCCTGTTGGCCCGCGGCATATGCTCGATCCACGCGACCGCCGACGAGGCCGGTCAGCTTCGGACCGACATAGGGAATGTCGCGCAGCGGGCCGAGCGGCAGGCCCTCGTAAAAGAGGATGATGCCGGCAGCGACGACCAGCGGCAGGCCGAAGCGGCTGGTGCAAAAATTCCAGACCGGGCCGAGGACGGCCAGCACCGGCGCGATGAAAGCGAGCATCATCGGCTTGCGCCAATCATGCACAGCGCCTTCTCCTGCTGGCGCCGTTCCCATAGGCCGCGTAGCACCCTATGGCCGGCTTCATCGAACCAGGTCAGCGCCTGACAGCCGCCGGCGACGTCACCAGCGTTGAGGCGGCGCGTTGCGGTGCTCTTGCCCGCCCCGGCAGCGCCGACGTTGAATGCCAACGAGGTGTAGGCGGCATCCCGCGTAGCAGGCAGGCGGACGTTGATCGTCTCCGTCGTGAAATAGCGGTGTAGCCCGGTGCGGTGCGCGGCGGTGTCCTGGCGCAGCAGATCGAGCGCCTGCTGGTGCGTGATCACCATGCCCATGTGCACATTGGCGGTATGGCCGAAGCCTATAGTTGGGACGCCAACGGAGTCCCTATAGGCGACCAGCTTTTCGCCTTCCTTCTTGGCGATGAACGGCACGGCGATGTCGAGCGTCTGTGCCTCGGTCGCAGGACTGCCAGCCAAGGGGCTTGCGCTCGAAGGCCAGGCGAGCAGAAGCGCCAACGCGAAGGCGATCGCCGCCACGGCAATGATGCGGATCCATTCCTTCCATGGCGACAGTCCCTGCTGGTAGACCCGGCCAACAATGCCGGCGAGCAGCAGGAGCACGCCGAGCCACCATGCGACGTTTGGGTCATAGTCCTGGCCGGTCACGCGATACCAGAGCTCCGGCAGCACGAGCACGGCGAGGCCGAACACCTGCATCCAGAAACTCAGAGACAACAGCACCACGCGGCGCACGTCAGCGACGAGACGCATAACACTTCCTTTCCGCCCTAGAGGGCAGCTTGATCAGATGAGAACGAGGACTCGAGTCGACGCCGGCGTGCGTGCCCGCCGTCAGAGCAGCGCGGCGGCCGTGAAGAACGCGTCGATCTGGGCCGACGTGTAGCCGAGCGCGGCGAAGCCGGTTTCCAGCATCGGCTCGTTGCGCACGAAGCTTCCACTGTATTCGAAGGCGTCTTGCACCTCGACAGGCTGCGTTCCGATCCAGGCGATGACCTGGGCGCGCAACCCGGCAACGCTTAGCTGGAGGTGGAATTGCCGAGCCGACACGCTTTCCGGGACAACGGCAGGCGGTGCCGGGGGAGCGCTGAACGCGCCATTGGTATAGGTGCCGCCGATATAGCCCGGCTCCGCGAGCGGGACGATCGTGAAGCCGTCGAGCGTGAAGGTCGGGTCGCCCTCGATGATGTTCACGACGTCGGTGCCTTGGATGACTGCCAGTTGCATGAATGCGATCCTTATTTGAACTCGAGTATGAGAACGACGCCGGGTGCGCCGGCACCGCCAGCGCCGGCGCTGTACGAGCCGCCGCCGCCGCCAGCGCCGAATGCCTGCGCAGCCGCGCCGGCGTTGTGGCCGCCGGCGGTCTGGCCGCCCGCGCCGCCGCCGCCCCAGAAGCTTGCGCCACCCTCGCCGCCTTGGGAGTTGCCGGTCGCATTGGTGCCGGAGCCGCCGTCGCCGCCACCAATGCTAAGCGTGCCTGTGCCGGGGACGCCGCCGCGACCACCAACGTTCTGAGAGGCTGCCGCAGAGCCGCCGTTTGCGGTGACAGTGCCGAACGCGGATGATCCACCTGCGGCGCCAGCAGCGCCGCCCGAACCGATTGTAACGGTCTGTGCCGAGACACCGCTCATGAGGAAGATGCTCGTGCCACCAGCGCCGCCGCCGCTTTCACTGCCGCTGCCGGTGCCGGTCGTGCCGCCAGCGCCGCCGCCCGTCACGAAGACGATTGCACGGCTTGCGCCTGCCGTAGGCGTATAGGTGCCCGAGGCAGTCTTTACCTGGACGTTGACAAGCGAGCCGGCAGCTGCGGTCGCCGCAGCGGCCGCAGCAAATGCCGTGCTGGCGATCTGCGCGCTATTCGTGCCTGCCGCTGCAGTCGGCGCGGTGGGCACGCCGCTGAGTGCCGGGCTCACCAGCGTCTTGTTGGAGAGCGACTGCGCCGAGGACAGGTCAGTGACGATCGTCGTGTCGATCGCGAACTGCGTGCCCGCCAGGACGAGGCCGTTGCCGGCTGTGTAGGAACCGACGCCCGCCGTCTGGGCGAACGTGATCGGGTCGGTCCCAATGACCGGGTTTTCCTTGGCATTCTGCGTCCAGGTCGTGGCGCCCTGCGTCGCTCCACCCGTCACGAAAGTCTGGTCGCCAAGATCGATGTCGGCGGAGAGATTGTAGTAGGTCGCACGCGTCAGGACGAAAGGCGCGCCGGCGCTACCGGTCGCCGTGACCGTGTAGATGCCGTTCTGGAACGACGAGGCCTGGTTCTTGACCAGGATCACGTCGTTGAGGTTCGCGGCTACGCCATCGACCGTCAAAGCACCGTTGGCAGAGGCGGTGAGCGTGGCACCGACGCCGGATGCTCCGTTGGCATAGGTGACCGTCGGAAGCGCGGTGGTCGTGGCC
>NZ_RZSN01000228.1:0-7652 GCF_003997315.1 Mesorhizobium sp. M1A.F.Ca.IN.020.04.1.1 | reverse complement strand
TGGTTACATCGTGCCTGAAATTCGCATCCGACGAAAACAGCGCGACCTGCTTGCGTTTCGTCGGCAGCACTCTGGTGTCGATGGCGTTCATGGCGATGTACTCTTTAAATCTTCACCCGTTACTGTACTCAGCATGGAAGGCATTGTCATATTGCCGAACCCGAGCAGTCCGCCCAGGAAGAAGAACTGGAAATTGATGTTCTGCAGGCTGATGCTGATGGTAGGAACCGGTCCACCCAGACGTGTCTGATACCCGAGGCCGGTGGCAGCGTAGGTCACGACGACATTGTTGCGCCTCAGACCCGGGAAGAAGTGGCACATGCCAGGCCGCTGATTGGTCGCGGGGACAGGGCATGCATCGTCATTTGTGTTCGCGGTGTCGCCGCGGAAGATGCGGCTGAAAGCGGCGGCGCTGAGATTCCCGCCGTTGGAGCAGGAACCGGTGCCGCCGCTGCTGTAGGTGCAGACAAACGGCCCGTAGGCACCGGCGGTTACCGGGGCGCCTGGGTTCGAGATTGGTGCGGCGGTTGGCAGAGCGCCGGCGACCGGGTCCGAGATGGACGCGAGCCTAGAGCCAATCTGGACGGCCTTGGTCGCAGCGTTCCACTGGTAGACGGCGTAGCCGAAATCGATGAAGCCGAGGGTGAGCATGAGCAGCAGCGTCACGGCGATAGCCATTTCGACCATTGCTGCTCCGTCCTCCGATCTTGCGAACCGCTTCAGCATCATTAGAACCGGATCAACCGCTCCTCATGGCTCGCGGAGAGTGTTATGCCGGCGATGTTGAGCAGGGACAGAAATCCAACACTGTCGCGGCTGGCATAGGGATAGGTGGCGGACGCCGTTACGATGCAGACCTGAGATGTCGTCGAAAGGTAGAGGACGGTCCCGGTACTGGGATCGATCGCGTTTCTGCAAGTGGCCGGGTCGGCGATGTTGATCGTCACGTCCGTTGTCCGCCAATCGCGGACACGTGCCGGTGGAGACCCCGCCACATTGCCGAAGACGGCAATGTTCCTGGCGGTATTGGCGCAATCCATCGTGAGTCCGGCATCGGTGTAAAGCTGGCTGTTGCAGCGAGCGGCGAACCGGGCGCCATCTTCGAGGCCGGCTTCGATCAGGAGCTTGTCATGGATAAGATTGCCGAATTCGAACACGCCTGCCGAGAGAACCAACATCAGCGGAGCGACGATGGCCATCTCGACCAGCACGGTGCCGCGCTCGTCATGGCGAAAACGGCTAAGGATGCGGGGCAGCAGCTTCGGCATAACGATCACCGATAGAGTTGCGGTTCGTCGCGGAGGAAACTGTCGAGCGTCCCTGCACCGCCGCGACCCGTTATGTCGACGAGTTCGACAAAAACGGAGCCACCTGCACTGGCCCCCGGAACGGGCTCAGTCAGGAAAAAGCTTGCGAACGCTTCGACGGGCAGGTTGGTGCTGTTGCCGTTCAGATTGTTGCCGGCGGCTTGCAGTGCGTTGCAGTTCAGGATCGCGCCATAAAGCAGCCTGCGATCGACTGTGGTGACCGGGGCCTGGCAGGCACTCGGCGGGGTTCCCACTTCGCCGCCTACTGAAGCGTGGCTGATCAGATTGTTTGCGTTCTCGTACTTATAGACCTGGTACCGAGTCGGCTTGGTTGTATTCCAGGATGAAGGATAACTCGTGGAACCGAAATTGGTGCTCCAATAGCCGGAAAAGTTCCAGTCTCCGTCACCCATCCGTCCGCCCATATAGGGCGTTGTCGCGTCTCTCGGCAGGCCCATGTTGCCGGTAGCGTTGAACGTCAGCTGATTATAACTGGGGCACTGATTGCTGTTGCCGTTGCCGTTCTCATTTCCGCCCGTGGACGCCCCCTTGCGGACATTCGAGGCCGGGCCGTATTCGGCGCTGTTAAAGGCATTGCCGCTGGGATTGATGCCGAAACGTACGTTGAACGCATCCTGGATCGGGCCGTTGTTCTGGCCGGTTTTGGTGCTGACGCCCTGCGCCGAATAGCAGCCGCGAGGCGTCGAGGTGGCGATCGTCTGGGCCAGTGCCTGGGCACCATTGCCAACATCATCTGGCGGTGCCAGGAAGCCGAAATTGCCAGGACCATAGGCGGCGTTGTTCCCAACCAGCCGGAGCTCGATCAGGCGGCGGTGGATGGCCGGATCCGAGACAGCTTGCTCAAGAGTGGCGCCCCCCGCTGAGTTGGTGCCGTTCACCATCTCGTAGGGATTGCACATGAAGACGGGCGTGTAGTTGCAAACGCCCGAGGTGAAGCCGGCAACCGAGATCGCGCTGACATTGTAGCTGGTGTCGGCGGCGCTACCGGACGACGAGAAGGAGACCGGGAAGATCGCCGTGAATGTTTCCGGCTGCGCTCTCACTTGGATAAACCGTGTCACCACGGCCGACGCTGCATAGTTGGCCGCTGTGATCGGGTCCGAGTCGTTCGCCGGTATGCTTGCAAGGAAGCACCAGGAAACTCGTCCCTTCGACCTGCATGCCGCATATGTCGAGTCCACCGTCGTTGTTCCGTTTCCGGTGGTCAGCACTGTGGTTCCGCCGTCCGAGAACCGGGTGTCGTTGGCCACGAGATTGTCCAACGCATTTTGTGCTCGCGTCCAGGCGTCCGACCTGCCGTTAAGCTCGGCGGCGGCGGCAAGAGCCAAAGCATCGGTGCCCTTCTGCAGGTCGTTGTGCAGGTTGTTCATCCTGCTCATGTCGATTGCCAGCAGGGAAAACCCGATGATCGCCGGCAGCATGATGCTGACGAGGATCAGCGCCACCCCTCTCTGGTCTTGCCAGAATGCGCGAATGGTCCGCAGCATAACCTTGCCCTCTACCCCTTCGTGTCAGGCCCCCGAATGCCTGCTTCTCCGCATCCTTTTGTTCAACTACGGAGTGGTCACCCCCGAGGTGCCGACATTGACCGTCATGTTTGTTGTTGGTGACGGAGGCGGTGGAACTTTGTACCGTTGGACGGCCCCCACGGCGCGGGCCCCATCTCCTTCGATCTTGGTGTTGTTCGAAGCCGGATTGTATGGGTCGACCGTCTGCAGCAGCTGGTTGGCCTTTTGCGAGTCGCCCGACGCAAGCGTCATCGTGTCGTAGTTGTTCAGATAGTCGGCCGCGCAGCCTGCAAGCAGGCTGGAGCCGAGAAGGACCAGCAGGAGCTTATTTCTTGACATAGACCAGCTTGTCCTTCGATTTCACATCCAGCATGTGGCCGTAAGGGCCGGTGACGCCGTCGCCGAGTTCGTACCTCCGGATCATGTCCTTGCTGACCTCGAGCTGGCCGAGCAGGAACAATTCCGGATCATTGGAAGGCTTCGTCTTGTCGAAAGGTGTCGCAAGCTGTTCACCCGGTTTCGTCGGCCGCACCAGATGCGGCGTGACGATGACGACCAGCTCGGTCTCTTCCTTCTGCGTGCTCGAATTCTTGAACAACGCCCCGATGATCGGCACCTGGCCGAGCCACGGCACCTGGTCCTGCAGCCTGGTGTTCTTGCTGGACAGAAGCCCGCCCACAGCGAAGCTCTGGCCGTCGCGCAGATTGACCACGGTTGCCAATTTGCGGTTGGTGAAGATCGGATCGCCGGCGGGCGTGAAACCGGTAAGATCGCTCACTTCCGGCGCCAGCTTCATGTGGATCTTGCCGTCGTCGAGCACCACCGGCGTGAAGTACAGATTGACGCCGAACTGCTTGTATACGATCTCGATCTCGCCCTGGCTGTTGACGCTGCGGATCGGCACCTCGCCGCCGGCGTTGAAGCTGGCGGTTTCGCCGGAAACCGCGGTCAGGTTGGGTTCGGCGAGCAGGCGCACCACGCCTTTCGATTCCAGCGCCTCGATGATCAGATCGACTTTAATATTGCTGTCGATGACACGGGTGATCAGCGCTCCAAAGGGATTGGTGTTGGAAAGCAGCCCGGTCAAAAGATCGCCAGGGCCGAGCACCACATTGTCCTCGTCGACTGCGGCAATGCCAGTGCCGGTGCGCGTCGTGCCACTGCGGTTTGTACTTCTGATCGAGACTCCGAGGTCGCGGCCGGCATTGCGCTTGGCTTCCAGGATGCGCACCGACAGATTGACCTGTTCGCTGTCATCGATAGTCACTGCGTTGATGATCGACTCGGGTCCATATTGCTGTGTGACCTCGACGATCTGAGCCAGGGTCGCGGCGTCCTTGACATGGCCGCTCAGCCGAACCTTGCCGTTGATCGAGCCGATCTCGATGCGGGCCTTCGGCGCTACCTGGCGGATCGCGGCCGCCATGTCGCTGACATCCTGGCCGACCTCGATCTGGATGGCGCCCAGCGAGCGCTTGTCCTCGGAAAACAGATTGACGGTGGTGGTGCCGAGGCTCTTGCCGATGATGTAGAGCGTCTTGTCGGTCATCGGCTGCGCATCGGCGATCTTCTCGTCGCCGACGACGATATCGCCCAGCGTCGCGTTGACCTGGATCGTGGCGGATTGAGAAACGGGCACGAACACGCGGTGCAGCGACGGGCTCGACACGTCGATGAAGCGGTCGGCCGCATGAACCGCGGGGCTCCACGGCAATGCACAGGACAATACCAAAGCAGCCGCCGAAAGTGGTCCCCAGAACGCACGCATCTACGCTACCCCCTCGCTGGCTTGATTCGGACCCTCACCCTAATATGCCAGCGTTACTTTTGTCGCGGCACATCGTATGTTTCGAGCTTTACACCTCGAAAGACACCGATTGTAGCGCGGGCCGGCGGTTCCGGCTGCACATATTTGACGACTTCCTTGACAACTTGTTGCACCTGTGGTTCGGGCGCAACAGCGGGCGTCGGCTTGACCTTGCTCAATTCGTCAATCTGGCTTCCGACCCGTTCCACGGCTTGAGCCAATCCATCGATCTTGTCGTTGGCGCGCTTACGCTCTTCGGCGGCGGCGGCATCCGCGGCCTTCTGCTTGTCAAGTTCCGCCTGCCGTTTGGCAACGTCCTCCGGAGTATCGCCGATCAGGTCGGCCAGCGTTACTCGCTCTGTCGTTTCTCCCCGGCTGCCTGCTGCCTGCCTCAGGGCCAACGATAACTGACCCGCTCCGGCGGCTAAAGTCAGCTTCTGTGCGTCCTTGGTGTCGACTTCTACCGTCACTGCCTTGGCCACGGTCGGGCTGTCCTTGCTCTCGTCAGCGACCTGGTCGATCGCAAGCACCTTGACGCTCTGCAGGAGCACGTCGACAAAACTCTTTTCCCCGCCGCCCGCATCGCGCACCGTGCGCGTCAATAGCACGTCGACCCGGTCGCCCGGGAACACGAAGCCGGCTACGCCCAGCACGTCGTTGACGCGAATGGACACGGCCTTCATGCCCTCTCCAAGGACCGCCGACAGGGTGGCTCGCTGGCCTGGTCCGGTGATCTTGGCTGAGAGGATCGGTTCGTTGGCGCTGATGGATTGCAGCGCCTGCCTGGCGCCATTACCTGCCAGGGCATCTTTAACCGTCTTGAAAGACCCGGCCGGGACTGCGCCGGCGGGCCAAGGAATTTCGCGCAATTTGTCGGCGCTCAATGCGTCGCCGAATTTCAGCGGCATTGCCGCGACGACCAAGGTGCCTGCTTGCACACCATTGGCCTGTGCCATCGCGCTGCGCTGACCGGCAAGCCACATATTGGCAAGCACAACCGCGACGACGCCGAACACACCGGCGAGAATAATCATGATGATCGTGTTGGCACGCATCAGCCCAAACCCCAAAAAGGCCAGTAGCCCTGGTCGAATGCCCCAGTCCGGATATGAGTCAGACCCGGGCATAACCCGGGTCTGACGTTGAAAATATCAGGTACCGACACCAGTTGCCGCGTTGCAGCTGCCGACGTTGGTAGCTTCGAGCGCCGTGCAAAGGCCGGTAAAGCGACCAGAGACCCAGCCGCCGATCGCGATAACTGTCAGAACGACGGCGACCGCGATGATGCCGAGAAGGATTGAATATTCGACCATAGCAGCGCCGTTTTCATCGTCGCGGAACTGCCGGGCCATCGTCATGAGCTTGTTCATGCCAATTTCTCCCTTTGGAGGTTTGAACCCGACGAGACGAGCCTAAGGAATGAACCCCATACCCAAGCATCCCCCGTCACGTTCAATCCTTGTCCCACAAAAAAGGCGAGTCAAACGGATTAACAGTCCCTTAACCTTTCAATACTGGATTTTTGACTCCGTCAGTTTTTACAAATGCTTGATTCGCTTCGATTTTCAAGTCGTCTTAACCATTCATTCACAATTCGGCCACGCCCGTGCCTTCCTACCTACAACATTAGTTATATAACATATCCCTTTATATAAAGAGGGTTAGAGGATGCCTTGCCACGGATAGCGGCAAAGGTCCTAGGACTTTGGTCGGTGGCGCGCGACCGTGCAAAATAAAACGATTTTCTCATAGCTCGATTTCTTAACTATGTAACAAGTAATACCTCTAGTGTGGCCTTCGGGCGCTTGTGCCCCTCGTGGTTAATGCTTAGTTTCACCGTTGGGGAAATCAGCAGGGTTCGGTGACATGTTGGGGCGCTTCATCAAAGGACCGAATGAGCCGCGCTCGCCGCAGGCAACGTCGCCTGCTCCGATCTTGAACGGCACTGCGGTCACTCAGGCGGCAGAAGCCGAATCGCACAATGATGATTATCTTGCTCTAAAGGTTGAACTCCATAGCCATCTTATCGATCGCTTCAATCTCACTGCGCTTGAGAATGCTTCCAAAGAAGAGATCCTGAATGAGATCCGACCAATAGTACGCGAATTCGTTCGTGGCCGGAACGTACCTCTGAATGCGCGTGAACTCGATCAATTGACCAGCGACACAGCTGACGAGATGCTTGGGCTCGGACCGATCGAGCCTCTGCTCAAGGACGATTCGATCGCCGACATTCTGATCAACACCCACAAGCGGGTATTCATCGAACGGCGCGGCGTCATCGAGGAGACTGCCATCCGTTTCCGCGACGAGGCACACCTCCTGCGCGTCGTTAATAAGATTGTCTCGGCGATTGGTCGCCGGGTCGACGAATCCGCGCCGATGGTCGATGCACGGCTGGAAGACGGTTCGCGCGTCAACATCGCGGTGCGGCCGATCTCGGTCGATGGCCCGCTGGTATCGATCCGCAAATTCTCCAAACATCCCTATTCGCTGGAACGGCTAATCGCGTTCAACTCCATTCGTCCGCCTATGGTCGATATGCTGCGGATCGCCGTACAGGCACGCAAGTCGATCCTGGTTTCAGGTGGCACCGGCAGCGGCAAGACAACGCTGCTCAACGCACTATCAAGTTATATTCCGAGCAAGGAGCGCCTGATTACCATCGAGGATGCCGCGGAACTGCAATTGCAGCAGCCGCATGTCGGCCGCCTCGAGACACGCCCGCCCAATGTCGAGGGCAAAGGCGAGGTTCGCCAGCGCGAGTTGGTCAAGAATGCGCTGCGCATGCGGCCGGACCGCATCATCGTCGGCGAGGTGCGCGGCGAGGAAGCCTTCGACATGCTTCAGGCCATGAATACCGGCCACGAAGGTTCGATGACTACCATTCACGCTAATACTCCTCGCGATGCCATCTCACGTCTCGAGCAGATGGTCGGCATGGCCGGCATGCCGATGACGCATGAATCGATCCGTGCACAAATTGCCTCCGCCATCGACATTCTGTCT
>NZ_RZSN01000227.1:0-7809 GCF_003997315.1 Mesorhizobium sp. M1A.F.Ca.IN.020.04.1.1 | reverse complement strand
GACCTGCAAGATAGCCAACCAGATCATCGTCGCGCTCAACATAGAAGCCGTTGCCGAAGCGCTTGTTTTTGCCAGCAAAGCGGGCTGCGATCCGGCGAAGGTCCGAAGCGCGCTGATGGGCGGCTTCGCCTCGTCCCGCGTGCTCGAAGTGCATGGCGAGCGCATGATCGCCCGCACCTTCGCGCCGGGCTTCCGCATCCGCTTGCACCAGAAGGATCTCAACCTCGCGCTCGAAAGCGCCCGCGCGCTTGGAGCCGCCCTGCCGAGCACGGCGCTGGCGCAGCAACTGATGAATGCCTGTGCGGCCCGCCCGGGCGGCGCGGAAGCAGACCACTCGTCGCTCGTCCGGGCTCTCGAGGTCCTGAGCGATCATGAACTGTCAAACGGAAAGGAATAACCGATGCGCGGAACCGGCAAGGCCGATGTCTTCGTCATGCTGGCCCATCCCGTGGGCCACGCGAAAAGCCCTGGCATCTTCAACGAGATCTTCGAGCAGAAGGGGTTCGACAGCCTGATGGTGCCGCTGAGCTGCCGTCCGGAAGACTTCGATACTTTCTGGGCCGGCATCACGGCGGCGGAGAACATCCGCGGCGTCATCATCTCGGTGCCCTATAAGGTCCCGGTCTACCACAAATGCGCCGCCGCCCACGATCGCGCCGCGCGCGTGCAGAGCGCGAATTCCGTGCGCCGGCAGGCGGACGGCACCTGGTATGCCGACAATTTCGACGGCGTCGGCTTCATCGACGGCTTGAAGGCCGGCGGACACCGGATTGCCGGCCGGCGCATCCTCCAGGTCGGCGCAGGCGGTGCGGGCGCATCGCTGACCTACTGCCTCGCCGAGGAAGGCGCGACGGAGATCCGCCTCGCCGACATCGACAGGGAACGCGCGCAAAAGCTCGCTTCGCTGGCCAGCAGGTCGTTCCCCGATTGCCGCATCGAGGTCGGCGAACCCGATCCGTCCGGAATGGACATGGCGATCAACGCGACGCCCTCCGGGCTGAAGGCCGGCGATCCGCTGCCGATGGATGTGAACAAGCTGACGCCGGAGATGACCGTGGTCGACATCATCATGGAGCCGGCCGAAACGGCCCTGCTCAAGGCGGCGAAAGAGATCGGCTGCCGCATCCAGCCCGGACGCCCGATGATGGATTTCCAGGTCGAGGCCATGGCCGCATTCTTCGACATCGAGCGAAAGGAGCGCCACAATGGCTGAGGCTTCGACCGCGGTCGTCATCGGCGGCACGTCCGGGATCGGCCGCGCTATTGCGGAGCGCTTCGCCGAGGAAGGCTACCAGGTGGTCGTCGCAGGCCGGGACGCGAGCCGCGGCAAGGAAGCCGCCGAGGCCTGCGAGAGCGCCGGCGCCCCACGCGCCGTGTTTGTCCAGACCGATGTCGGCGATCCCGCTTCCGTCGAGGCGCTGGCGCAAGACGTCAGCAATGCGTTCGGCACCCCTCATGTCGTGGTCAACTGCGCCGGCATCCTGCAGAGCGGCAAGCATGTGCTCGACCAGGACCTCACCGAAGACGAGCAGATGTGGCGGATCAACTATCGCGGCACGCTGCTTGGCTGCCAGTTGTTCGGCCGGCTGATGTCGGCCGCCGGACGCGGCGCGATCCTCAATGTCGGCTCGCTCGCCTCCTTCGCGCCGCTGTCGCTTCCGGCCTACACGCCCGGAAAGCATGCGGTGCTGGCGCTCACCCAGATCCTGGCTGCCGAACTCGGCCCGCATGGAGTCCGTGTGAACGCCGTAGCGCCGGGCTATACCCTCTCCGACGGGCTGAAGGCCAGGATCGCCAAGGGCGAACGCAACCCGGAAGCGATCCAGGCCACCACCGCGCTGCGCCGCTTCGTCGAGCCGCGCGATGTCGCCGAGGCGGCGCTGTTCCTCTGCTCCGACCGTGCCGCCTCGATCACCGGCGTTACGCTGCCCGTCGATGCCGGCTGGCTCGTCCAGGCGCCGTACGCGCAGTACCTGCAGGGCAACCCCATCCGGCCGACGCCGGCAATCTGACGAGGAAGAACCAGTGGGCGATATCCAGCGCTTCGACTTCGACACCCGCATCCATCATGGCGTTATCCACAACGGCACGCTCTACCTGACCGGCCAGGTTGCCAGGCCGGGCCAACCGGCGGCCGACCAGATGCGCGAGGTGCTCGCCAAGATTGATGCGCTGCTCGCCGCGGCAGGCACCGACAAGACCCGCATCCTCCACGTCCAGATGTGGCTGGACGACGTGCGGGATTTCGACGAGGTCAATGCGGTCTGGGACGCCTGGATGCCGAAAGAGCATGCGCCGGCACGCTCTTCCGGCGAGGGGCGGATGGCCAAGCCCGGCATGCTGGTCGAACTGATCGTCACCGCGGCGGTTTGAATGGTCTCGCCGGTTCGGGCATCATCCCGAATCTGAACTTGAACGGCCCTAGTCTGGACTTGAACGGAAGGCCTGAATGACGAAGCGCAAGCCGCTTTCCACCCTCGTGGCGGAGAGCCTGGCAAAAAAAATCCGCTCCGGTGAGTTGCAGCCGGGCGCGCAACTGCCGACCGAGGCGGAGCTTTGCGCCGAATACGATGTCAGCCGCACCGTCGTGCGCGAAGCCGTGGCGCGGCTGCGCTCCGAGGGCATGGTGGTGCCGCAGCAGGGACGCGGCATGTTCGTCAGCGAAACGCCCGTGCCGCGCAATTTCTCGATCCCGGACGAGGCGCTGAGAACCTTGCCGGAAACCATCGCCTTGCTCGAGCTCAGGTTGAGCGTCGAAGTCGAATCCGCCGGGCTATGCGCCGAACGCCGCACCGACAAGGAGGCGAGCGACATCCGTGCCATGATGGATGACATCGACGCGCAGCAGGCGGACCCGGCAGCCGTCCAGATCCACTACGACTACGATTTCCACCTCGCGATCGCCAAAGCCGCGCGCAACGAATTCATCCATGGCTTCCTGGCCTATCTCGGACCGATGATCGTGCCGCGCTTCCAGCTCGGCTACGTCGTCGAGCCAGCGCTGAAGGACAGCTATTACGCGCGCATCCACAGCGAGCACAAAGCCATCGTCGATGCCATCGAACGACAGGACGGCGGCAAGGCTCGCCAGGCCATGCGCAAGCATCTGCACAACAGCCTCGGGCGCGTTCGAGCCCTGGCGCGGGCTTCCGGAGTCGAGGCGACCGACGCGGAGCAAAAGGCCGCCGCAGCCTCGCTCTTCACCGAAATGAAAAGGCCTGCACCAACGGCCGGGTAAGGCGCGACGGGGTCGATCTTTCGAGTCGGCACCGAATGCGACCTGCTGTGCATAGCGAAAGCCGTGTTTTTGTTCCACCGACGACCGGGAATCCTCTCCCGCTCGCCGAAGACATCATTTTCCCTTGGTTCGCAGCGTGGGAGGCCGCGCAGGCAGCGTGGAACGTTTGAACTGCCGGAAAGGCTCTCGAAAGTTTATCTTTCCTTTTTGCTGCTTTTCTTGGTTTCGCGTCACCGGTCGAGGCCGCAGACTGAAGATCAGGCAATAAGGGGAAGCCCACGTGACGACAGCCTTCATCACAGGTGCGACGAGCGGCATTGGGCGAGCCATCGCCATCGCGTTGAGCGACGCCGGCTACGACGTCTATGCGGTCGGCCGCAGCCAGGCCGCGCTGAAAGAACTGCAGGCCGAGCGTCCGGGCATCCTGCCGATCGCCGTTGACGTTACCGACCGCGAGGCTTTGGAATCGGTCCTGGCCGATCTCACAATCGATGTACTGATCAACAACGCCGGCATCATGCCGCCGCTCGGCAATTTCGCCGACATGACGATCGCAGACATCGACACCACGTTGGAGGTGAACCTCAGCGCGGCGATCCTGCTCACCCGCCTCGTCGTGCCGCAGATGCGCGAGCGCCAGTCCGGCCACATCTTGTTCACCGGCTCCACCGCCGGCCACGCGGCCTATTCCAACATCGCCGTATATTCGGCCACCAAGGCGGCGATCTCCGGCTTTGCCGCTGCCTTGCGCGCCGACCTCTCGCCGTCCGGCATACGCGTCACCGAGATCGTCGCCGGTCGGGTCGAGACGCAGCTCTACAAAGGCGTCCTCGACGCCGACGCCCGGGCGGCGATGTACGCCGGAAAAGTAGTGCAGCCGGACGACGTGGGCAGGATGGTCGTCGCTGTGCTGGCGCTCCCCGCATGGGCCGACGTTACCCGTTTCGACATCATGCCGACCTGGCCGACCTCGCCCAGCGGCACCAAGTAAGGAAAACTGCAATGAAGGATCTTTCCGTTCTGATCGTCGGCGGCGGCGCCGGCCTTGGCGCCCTTCTCGCCCGCATGGCTGTGGAGGCCGGGGCGGCAAAGATCGCCATCATCGACATCAACCAGGAAGCCGCTGAGAGCGCTCTCGACGCGGCGAAAGCCAAGGGCCTGCCCACGGCTGCCGCAGCTTGCGACATCCAGGTCGGACCGCAGTGTCACGCCGCCTTCGACGCCATTGTCGCGAAGCTCGGGCGCGTCGACACGCTGATCAATTGCGCCGCGATCTATCCTCGGCGTCCGCTCCTCGAGATCACCGACGCCGAGTGGGACGCCTCCAACGGCATCAACATCAAGGGCACGTACCACATGATGGTGGCGGCCGTTCGCCACATGCAGTCGCAAGAGCCAAAAGCGCATGTGCGTGGAAGGATCGTAAACCTCACTTCCGTCGACGCCTTCAAGGCGCATCCGCAGAACGCCCATTATGCGGCGACCAAGGCCGCCGTCGTCAGCCTCACGCGCTCCTTTGCCCATCACGTCGCCAAGGACGGGATTTTGGTGAATTCCGTCGCGCCCGCCGGCATGGCCACCGAGAAGGCCAAGGCGCTCGGTTTTCTCGAGGAATTGGCCAAGGCAAGCCCGCTCGGCCGCGGCGCCGAGCCGACCGAGATCGCCGAGTGGGTGCTCATGACCGGCGGCCCGAAGAACACCTATATGACCGGTGAAAACGTAATCGTCTCAGGCGGTTACATCTACGCCTGAACCGATTTTCAGAAGCCGGCGGCGTCTGAAATCCAGCAGTGCATGATCAACGGAGTCACGAACGAAAGGAGGCGGACTTCACGATGACCGGCAAGCTTCGCCTTCCTTCGCTCAATGCGCTTCGCGTCTTCCACGCCGTCGCACAGCACAAGAGCTTCCGGCAGGCCGCCGACGAGCTCCTGGTGACGCCGCAAGCCGTCGGTCAGCAGATCAAGCTTTTGGAAGACACGCTGCAGGTGACGCTGTTCGAGCGCAAGGGGCGCTCGATCGAGCTGACTGAGTCGGCGATCTTGCTCTCGCACTATGTCAAAGCCGGCTTCGACGAATTTTCCGAAGGCGTTCGCCGCGTCACCAAATCGAACTATCGGGACCGCATCAATCTTAATGCGAGCCCCTACTTCGCAACGCACTATCTGCTGCCCAGGCTTTCATTGTTCCGCGAGATCCTGCCGGGCGCTGATCTGCGCCTGACGACGATGGTCGACCTGCCCGATTTCGGGCGTGACGACATCGATATGACGGTGCAGTGGGGCTATGGCAACTGGCCGGACTACGAGACCACGCTGCTGGTGCCGGACCCGAAGATCATATGCTGTACCCCGGCGATCGGCGAGAAGATCAAGTCGGCGCAGGACCTGACGCGGTTCACGCTGCTCGACACCGTCAAGTCGAAGCGGCTGTGGCCCGACATATTGCGGCACCTCGGAGTGGAACTGGCTGAAGGCGACCGCAGCATCGGCTTCGATGACGCCGCCACCATGCGCCGTGCGACGCTCCAAGGCATCGGTGTCGGCCTGGTTTCCGTCATCGATGCCGAGGAGGACTTCAGGTCGGCCGCGCTGGTCGCGCCACTTGGCCGTGAAGCCCTCTCGGACATGAAGCCGGAAGAAGTCCCCGGCTTCTACCTCGTCATGCCGCGCGGGCATCTGCGCGTGAAGGCGGTGGCCGCCCTGCATCGCTGGCTCGTCCAGCAGGATTGGGGCAGCGACCTCAAGCTTTCTCTGCCGAAACCGACACCGCTCTCCGACTAGGAGCGGCTTCGCGACCGAGGGCCGAAGCGTGTTTCGGGCCTCCAACAACAAGAACAAGTGAACCTCAACAGTGGAGACAACAAACATGAAAATGATGAAATGGGGGGCCGCAGCCATGGCCCTTGGCCTGGTTCATTTTGCGGCGCCGGCCGAGGCGGCGGGCGGGAAGACATTGGAAACCGTGAAGGCGCGCGGCGTGCTCAACTGCACGGGCCATGACGGCTCCTATCTCGGCTTCGCCGAGGTAGACGACAAGGGCAACTGGAAGGGCATGGACATCGACCTCTGCAAGGCGGTGGCGACCGCCGTGTTCGGCGACCCGGCCAAGCTGAAGATCGTCCCGATCAGCTGGGCGCAGCGCTGGCCGTCGCTGCAGTCGGGCGACGTCGACATCATCATCAAGGCGTCGGGCGGCACGCTCAGCCGAGATACCGAGCTCGGCCTGCAATACTCGATGTCCTATTACCTCGGAACGACCAAGGTGATGGCGCATAAGGAGCTCAATCTGAAGTCGCTCAAGGACGCCGATGGCGGCTCGATCTGCATCCCCGCGGGGACGACCATCGAGCAGCAGGTCGCGGCCTATGCGCAGAAGGTCGGGATCAAGCTGGAGCCTGTCGTCATCGAAAAGACGGAAGAGCTCGAGCAAGCATACTTTTCGGGGCGCTGCGACATGTATGCCCAGTGGGGGCCAGTTCTCGCAATCGCGCGTGTCGCCAAGGGCAAGGTCGACGACCACGTGATCCTGCCCGACGTGCTCGCCGTCGAACCCGAGGTCATGATCGTGCGGCAAGGCGACGACAACTGGGTCGACGTCGCCAACTGGACGCTCTCCGCCCTGCTCTTCGCCGAGCAGGAAGGCATCACGTCCAAAAATGTCGATGAGATCAAGGCCAAGCCCACGTCGCCGGCAGTTGCCAAGTTCCTGGGTGCCGCGCCAGGCATGGGCAAGGGTCTCGGACTTCCTGACGACTGGGCCTACAACGTGATCAAGAAGGTCGGCAATTACGGCGAGATCTTCGATCGCGATCTCGGCAAGGAGTCGCCCTACAAGATGGATCGCGAGCTGACCAACCTGTGGAACAATGGCGGCGTCCTGTTCCCGCTGGTGATCGACTGACTCCACCTCTCAACGCAGCTCGCTCTGAGCTCCGCCTGGCACCGCCAGGCGGAGCCGGCGACAATTCGGGGACGACCATGATGGTCAGCCTGCTAAGAAATCAGAGGGTCCGCAATACGCTTTTACAGGTTCTTTATGTCGGCTCGCTTGCTGCGATGATCCTTGCCTGCGTGATGATCGCCCGGCGGAACCTGGCGCAGCAAGGCATCACCTCCGGCTTCGACTTCCTGTTCAAGTCGACGGGCTGGGATGTCAACTTCTCGCTGCTGCCCGCCACCGCCAACGACCCCTACTGGTGGTTCTTCCTCATCGGCGTCATCAACACGCTATTCCTGGGATGCACCGGGCTGATCCTGGCGACGATCGTCGGCACCATTGTCGGCCTGGCGCGGACCTCCTCGAACGAGCTGGCGCGGCTGCTTGGCCGCACCTATGTCGACATTTTCCGCAACATCCCGCTGATCCTCCAGGTCTTCTTCTGGTACGCCGTCATTACGCATCTGCCGACGCCACGCGCCGCGCACGAGGCCTTCGGCATGCTGCTGACCAGCCGCGGCCTCTATGTCCCGGTCCCCAATGTCGGCGGCGTCGCGTTTGCGGCAGCTTTCCTTGCTGTAATCGCCGCGGTCGCGCTGCCGGTTTGGCTGGGCCGGACCACGCGCCTCAGC
>NZ_RZSN01000226.1:0-7833 GCF_003997315.1 Mesorhizobium sp. M1A.F.Ca.IN.020.04.1.1 | reverse complement strand
GCGATCAGCAGACTTGAAACGGCAGCGATCGTCGGCGTGATCTCTTCCCGAATTCCCGACCACATCTTGATCGGCAAGGTGGTGGTGTCCGGCCCGCTCACGAAAAGTGACAGCACCAACTCGTCGAAGGAATGCAGGAAGGCAAAGAATCCGGCGACGATTAACGCAGGACGCATGAGCGGGAGTACGATTTTCCAAATCGTGACCATCCGCGAAGCCCCCAAACTCGCGGCGGCGTGCTCTTGGCGGACGTTCAGGGCCTGTAGGCTTGCGGCGACAATCAGCACGACTAAGGGAACGGCGCCGATCGTATGTGCGATCACCAGAGCGAGATTCGTGTTGACGAGCTGCAACCGTGCAAACAGGAAGTAGAGGGCAACCGCACTGACGATTACCGGCACGATCATCGGTGCAAGCAAGAGCTGGTATCCGACACGGCGCATCCGCGGACTGCCGCGCACGAGCGCCATCGCAGCCGCTGACCCGATGGCAAGGCTTACAAATGCGGTAGCTGTTGCAATGCCCAAACTTTGCAGCGTGGCGGAGACCCACGCGCGGCTTGTAAAATATGCCTCATACCATTGCAGCGACAGGCCGGGGGGCGGGAAATCGAGGAAGCGCGAGGAACTGAATGAGATCGGAACAATGATCAGGATGGGACTGACCAGAAACACAGCAACGAGCAGACTGAAGCCGCGTAGCAGCTTGCCACCAAGAGCCCAACGCTCACAACCTATGGCGAAGCCGGCCGGAACCCGAAGGCTGCGAGCGACCGCCCGCACCAGGGCCGTAGCGAGGTCAACAAGTTGGACGTAAGCGGTGGTTGAACGACGAACGGGTGTGCCAGCCGATTGGGCAGCCCCGTGCTGAGATCCGAGCAAGCTATCGATACCGACGAAATGATTGGAAATTGTATAGACCACCAGCGTGATCGAGAGCAGCACGGTAGCGGCAGCGGCTGCGAGTGGCCAATTCAGCGTCACGTTTGCATAAATGTCGATTTGCATCGGCAATAGGATTGTGTTCGGGCCGCCGAGCAGCGCGGGAGTGATGTAGAACCCGAGAGCGAACACAAAGACCAGCAGCCCGGCCGCGATCACGCCCGGTAAGCTCAAAGGAAAGAACACGCGCCAAAAATTCTGGGGCGCAGAGGCTCCGAGGGAGGCGGCAGCGCGAGTCAGACTGGATGGAATCCCTCTCATTACGCTGATGAGCACCAAAACCATAAACGGCATGAGGATGTAGACCATCGCTATGAGCACACTGAACTTATTGTAGATCAGGTCGATAGGTCGTTCGGTGATGCCGAAGTCCATTAGAAGTTGGTTAATAACGCCAAAGCGCCCAAGGATCACCATCCATGCATAGGTACGCACGAGGTAGCTCGTAAAGAACGGCAACACTACTGCAAGCAATAGCGCTCTAGCGACCCAGGTGCGGGCCGCAACGATCCAGAAGGCGAGTGGATACCCCATTAGGAGGCAAAGCAGCGTAACTGTTATTGCCAGCTCGAAGGTGTGACTGAGGATGATCCAGTTCGTTCGATCACCCAAGAACTCTTGGAAGTGTGCGAGCGTCGGTCCAGGATCGAACAGGCTGAGAGAGAGGAGACCAGCGAGCGGGACGAAAAAGAAGATCCCGAGCAGAAGTGCCATCGGAGCAAGCAAGAGCGAGGTTTCGCGATTGTGTAGGGGCCACGCGATGGCCGCTCTGACGGTCTGGTATAAAGTGGCCATTAGCTGGCCACCCATTGGGTCCAGCGCTCCACGAGCACTTCGGTATTAGTTTTGCCCGAGGAGGATTGGGCTTCCCAGTAGGCCGGATCGTAGAAGAATTGCTTGTCAATGTTCTCAGGCGCAGTCGGCAGTTTGGCGGCCACACTGGGCTCAATGTAATTAAAGGCAGCCCGATTGAGCGGACCATAAAAGATGAGATTGTTGAGACGAGCTTGCGCCTGCGCGGTAGCCTGGTAGGCGACAAACCGCATGGCCGCGGCCCGGTTTTTCGTGCCCTTCGGAACGACCCAATGCAGCGGGCTAAGCATCCCTTCGTTCCACTGGTAATCAACGCCAGCGCCCTGCTCCTGAAGGATTTGCATTCGGCCATTCCATGCCGAGGACATCGCAACCTGACGATCCGACAGGAGCTGACCTGGTTCGGCGCCCACGCTCCAGAATTTCGTTATATGCGGTTTGATGCGATCGAGAGACGCGAATGCCTGGTCGAAGTCGATTGGGTACAGCTTGTCCTTCGGAATCCCGGCTGCCAGCAACGCAAATTCGACCGTCCGTTCTCTGAGGGAGCGAGGCCCCGGAAACGCGCTGACGTCCCAGAACTCAGTCCATGAGCGGGGGCGCGGCTTGTCGGCCGGGTAATCGGCCGTGGAGAATGCCATCACGGTGCTGAACACGTACGAGCCCACGGCATATTTTGTCTTTGCCTCAGGAACAAGATTATCCAGCGTTTCCTTATCGAATGCCGCATAATCGATTTCTTCGACATACTTGTCTGCATCTGATCTAAACGCAGGGCCGGATATCTCCACCACATCCCATTGCACATTGCTGCTATCGACTTGCGCCTTAAGCTTCGCCGCGTCAGCCGGAGACACATAAGTCACCTTGATGCCTGTCTCACTCTGGAAGGGATCAACTACGGCTTTGCGGAACGCCTCCTCATACGATCCGCCACCGGAAACGACCACCAGGGTCGACTCTTGCGCTCGCAAAATGCTTGGGGCGCCAAGCACCAGCGCCGCTCCGCTGAGTCCTATTAGGGCCTGACGTCGCGTCGGCCGACTGGAGTTGCTGTAGCACCTCATGAGCTCTCTCCCTTATGAAGACCATATCGGATGCGATCTGCGGCCGAGGTCACCTGCAACGAAGCCGCCTCAGCTTCGAGATGGTCGGGTACACCTTGTCTCGGGCCGTTCGCCTTCACAGAAAGAAGGCGTCCATCCCGCGCGTCCCAGCCAATTCGCACTTTCTCACCGAGTTTGAACCGTGGAGAGGAGGCGCGATAAGCTACGGCTACAGTGAGAACTACGGAAGGGGCCCCACGCAAGCGTACTTGGCACTTGACGATGTTTCCGCGGTAAATAGCCTCTTGGATCACACCCTCGAATTCGTTGTCAGCGCACGCGCCTGTTGCGAGAGGGATGATCTTCTCGGGTCGGACCATGAGGCTCACGGGCCCCATCACCTGGTGCTCGGCTCCCTGCCACGTCGCTCGAACCTGCAGGCCAGCGACATCGAGGAGCGGACCGTGATCTGTCTTTCCAACAAGACGAGCGTCGAGGAAGTTCGATTCGCCAATGAAGCTCGCAACAAAGCGGGTTTCTGGCGTCTCATATATGTCTTCCGGCGTACCAATCTGTTCGACCTTGCCCTCATTCATCACCACGATTCGGTCGGACATTGTGAGCGCTTCACTCTGGTCGTGGGTGACGAAGACCATTGTTGTTCCAAGAGATTTTTGTAGGCGCTTCAGTTCGAGCTGCATGTGCTCTCGAAGTTGCTTATCAAGCGCACCAAGCGGTTCATCCATTAGAATTACACTTGGGCGGAACACAAGCGCACGCGCCAGTGCAACCCGCTGCTGTTGACCGCCGGACAGCTCGTGAGGCATGCGGCCCCCATATTCACCGAGCTGAACAAGATCGAGTGCCGCGGCGACACCGGCTTGAATGTCGTAGCCGGATATTCCGCGCATCTTCAACGCAAACGCCACGTTCTGGAAAACGGAGAGATGAGGAAACAGCGCGTAGTTCTGGAATACAACTCCGATGTTGCGCCTGTGGACTGGTAGCCTCGTTATTGGTCGAGCACCGACAGAAATTTGGCCAGTGTTTGGCGCTTCAAACCCCGCGACCATCATCAACGTTGTCGTTTTCCCGGATCCGCTTGGCCCAAGAAACGAGACAAACTCGCCAGCCTCGATCTGGACCGACATGTCATGAACGGCTCGTACGCTGCCATATTGCTTACAGAGTCGCTCTAGTCGCAGCGGTTCACCTCGGGGCATCGAGACCTCTTAGTCGTTGCAAATAATGCAACGGTGTTGCAATTACGTTGAAACCTGACAGGGGTGTGAACGCTTGTCAAGCTGAGCTGAGGAGTCATCGATGAATTCTGACAAACATGCCTCGAGCGACCGTGACCGAGCCCCGCGGGGAGGTTACAACCTTGCCACGCGCCTTAAATCTGCTGAGGATACTCGGCGCGAGTGAAAGGCCGATCGGAGTGAATGAGATCGCGCGGCGGCGAGAACAGCATGCAAGCGCGGTTTCGAGGACGCTGTCCACGCTTGAGCACAATGGATTAGTCCAACGGGACGAAGATCCGCGCATCACCATACCGGCACGCGGCATATGGAACGGCCGCTATCAAGGCCTGACACGTGACCGCTCGATCCATGCCCGATGCTTCAGGTTCTAGCTTGCAAAACGGCTGGCATCCACACATGAACTTGACGTGGTCCGTGTGGCGCGACCCTATCTCGAGGAACTTGCCGAAAGCACGAGGGAAATGGCCTCAATCAGTCTTTGAAACAAGACTGAGGTTCGGAGATGCTCGCGTCAAGGCTGCAAGAGGTTCTGCGCTCGGCCTGGAACGCTACACGCACCCCAGACCACCGAACGGACCGTTCCGGATTGCTTCAAACGGACAGCTTGGCTGCGGTCTGGATCTGGTTCTATCCAAGCATTCTCTCGAGCATCAGGGCAATCTCGAAGAGCTCGGCGTCGGAGCCCGGCGCACCAACCAACTGTACCGCAACGGGCAGGCCGCGGCTTTGCAAAGAGACCGGCAACACCAGTGCCGGGGCGCCTACTAGGTTGAAGAATGACGTGAACAGTGTCAGCGCGTTGCCGATTGGCATGGTCTGTCCGGCTACCCTAACCTCGAGTGTGCCGATCTTCGGAGCCGTGATGGGGCAGGCCGGCGTTAGAAGGACGTCGAACGCTTTCATCGTATTTACAAACGCCCGTCTGTAGGTCTCCAGCATGCGCTTGCATTGAATATAGCTTTCCGCCGAGATGAACTGCGCCAGCACCATGCCGCTGCGCATATCGGCGCCGAAATGATCGCGGGCGCGGGCGAGATTGGGCCCATGATATGTCAGAGTCTCGGCCAGTTGGATGGTCAGCGATACCGTGCGGGCCTCGGCTTGATCCGGCAGGTGGGCGACGGCGAAGGTGGCGCCCGACCGTAGCAGATGCGACTTAGCGGCGAGGAATGCGCCGCGCACGGACGCTTCGCATTTATGTTCCCAGCCCTGAACTAACCCGACCCTCAGGCCCTTAGGTGGCAGCGCAGGTGGGATCATCGCAATGTGCCTTGCGACCGTCGTTAGGTCCTCGACGCATGTTGTCAGCACCCCCGCATGGTCCAGTGACCAGCAATACGGGAAGACGCCGTCGAGGCTAATCAGGCCGAAGCTCGGCTTGTACCCGGTGATACCGCAGAGCGCGGCCGGAACCCGCACAGAGCCGCCAGTGTCCGTGCCGAGCGCGAACGGCACGATGCCTGCCGCCACGGCCGCGGCGGAACCGCTGCTCGACCCGCCGGCGAGCCTAGTCTCATCATGTGGGTTAACGACCGTTCCGGCCCAGCCATTCTCCCCCGTTGCGCCATAGGCGAATTCGTGGAGATTGGTCTTGCCGATCAGGCACGCCCCGGCTGCATCAAGCTTGCGGATAGCCACTGCCGTCGTTTCTGGCACGTTGGTCTGCAGCAGCCTGCTGCCGCAGGTTGTCCGAATACCGCTCGTCTCGAACATGTCCTTCGCTGCATAGGGAACGCCATCAAGGGGCCCAAGGATGCACCCGGTCGTGCGGCGTGCATCGGCTTGTCTGGCCTGCGTCAGAGCATGTTCAGCGGTCACAGTGATGAAGCTGCGCAGCGACGGATTGCTCCGTTCGGCCGCTGCGATACTTTCATGGGCGATGTCGACTGCGGATCGGCTGCCGTCCTCGAACGCAGCCACCGTGGTCCTGATTGACCTCAACTCAGTCATCGTCGAAGTTGGGCGCTGCCGCTCGGGCGTGGGGTGCGACATCGCCCAGGTCCTTGGCGACAATCCCGCGCAGATCCGCGAGCACGCTCGCTAAACTTGAGACAACCCCGAAGGCGGGCCTGATTAACTGCTGAAGATCGTCATCGGCCCATCGGCCGCCGAGAAACTCGGCGTTAATGGATTTCAGCGTTTCAAGACGCGGCTTGAGCATCATGTCCTCTCTCTCACAACGGTCAGGGCGGGATAGCAGCTAGGTCCTCGAACCCGGTTTCGTTCGATGGAATCACCGATACGGCCCCCGAAGGTTACCTCGGTGAGGTCTGCCTCCATCGACCGCGAAAGTCATGCCAGATGGAAGCAGGCGCTGCTCGCCTGGCTTGAGCCGGTGCGAGCCGGCCGAGAATCCAGCACTCGTTTTGATCTTCTCGGCCGCTACTCTGATTACATCGCAAGTAGTGCACCTTGATAGCCGCGAGCCGCTGCCTACTGGGCTGCCGCCGCGGTTTCATACACCCGCAGCTGCTCACGGATGACGTGCCCATGGAGAGTTCGCGGTCGAAGCCGAAGTTTTTCGTGAATTGACAATGCCACAGAAGCACAGATCGAACGGATCGCCCTTCAGTCATACGGCCCAACGGTCTCTGAACCATGTACGTAGTCATGTTGCAGGTCGTAGGTCGTCGGCGGAACGGAAGCTGTCTGTTTTGGCTTCGAGAAGCGACGCTTTGCGCGTGCCGGCGCAATTGCGGCGGCTGCGACCTCCGGACATGAGAACTTTGTCGCGGAGTGCCTCGCGAGCATCCCGGATGCTGCTGCATCGCTAAGCCGCCGGTCGAGCCCGACAAGCGCGGATGCCAACGCGCTCCTCCATTCGCCTTCCATTCCCGCCGCTTCATTCCAGGACGTCGTTCACCCGGATCAGAGGACTTCCTTGCTGCGCAAGTGGTCTCGAAAAGTCGGCTTTACAGCCTGCGCGGGGAGTCTGTCGGCTGCTGATGGCCGCGGCCATTAGACACCCGCGAACTGCTGTAGCTGGATAACGATGCTCAACCGCACCACTGACTCAGTCAGCCGGTGGCGATTGCAAGCGTGGAAATGATCTCGATGTTATTGAAGAACTCGACCGGGTCACCCGACGCTGTTGGCTGACCCGGCATAGGCATTGAAGGTGTTATCAATATGCCATTTGTCGCTCAGGTTGCGCTTGCGTCGATTGAAAGTTCCAGCAAAGAGCCCAGCGGCTCAAGGCTGGATGGTCGTTTGGTCGGTAGCGGTGCCTCGCGGCCATTTCCCGACCACGCAGGTTCAAACTACAGATTGGGGGCCAGCGCACACTAAGCAAGACCCACTAATTGAAACCGACGCCCTTGAACATCGCAAGCCCCCGAACTTCGTTGAGGGTCCCCGTGCCACACCGCCGGCAAGTCGAACGGCTATAACAGATCCTTCAAACAAATTTACAGAACCTTTGCGACTGCAGGTCGCTGACGCTGGTACTTAGTACGTGTCCGGGGTCGCACGGCTACAAAGCTAAATCCTGTTTACGCTGAGACCGCCGCACAGCACGCAATGGAGGTCATCGCCAATGGAACAGAGAGCGCTCATCCTGATTGAAGGTCATAGGGCCAATGGTCCGCTCTACGTCCGAGCGGCTCAGCGTCTTGGCCTTTGTCCAATTACCCTGTCGGCCGACCCAACTCAATACGATTATCTTGCGGCCGAAAAGCTTGAGGCAATCCAAGTCGATTCAGGCAATCTTGATGCGCTGATCCGCGAATGTTCCCGGTTAAGCGTGAGGTATGACATTGCTGGCATTAC
>NZ_RZSN01000225.1:0-7941 GCF_003997315.1 Mesorhizobium sp. M1A.F.Ca.IN.020.04.1.1 | reverse complement strand
GTCATAGATCGCGCCCCAGGCGAAGCCGCCGACGCCCATCACCAGAAAATTCAGCGTCATGGCGCTGGAAATGCCGGCGCGCGACCAGCCGGTGTCGATCGACATCGGCTCGAGAAAGATCGCCAGCGAGAACATCGCGCCGAGCGCCACACAGGTCATCAGCGCGCCGGCCGTGACGATGACCCAACGATAGGAAGGATTCATGATTTTCTCCCGTGCCCTAAGGCATCCTGTTTGATGCGGCACGGTTTTTCCAGGTCCATCGCGCCGCTTGCGTCCGAAGGACGCCGCTGCGGACACCGATCCTACAATCTGGATGCATTTTTTATCCGGATTTTTGGGGATGTTGGCCGATCGCCTTATGCTGGCGTTCCTTCACACCCCCTCTGTCCTGCGGGACTGTCCGACAGGACAGAGGGGGGTGCCTCGCGCCGACCCTCTTTAACTGTCAGCAGTCTTCCGCACCCACATTGACCATGTACCAGGCCCTTCTAGATTGAGCCGCAGCAATCGGGAGGAGGCAACACGCCATGCAACTCTATCGCGGCCGGCTCATCGACCACCTTCATCTGGTGGTGCGCGACGTCAAGGCGAGCCGGCGTTTCTACGGCGCGGTGCTCGAGGTGCTGGGCGTCCCGATCGGCGGCGAGGCCGAGGATTACTTCTGGGCGGACGAACTGTTCGTTTCCAGCGCCGATAGCCGTGCGGCCCAGGGCGTGCTGACCGGCCGTCACCATCTCGCCTTCCAGGCCAAGGACCGCGCCATGGTCGACGCCTTCTACCAAGTGGGCCTCGCCGCCGGCGGCAAGGACAACGGCGCGCCGGGCGAGCGTCCCTACCACCCCGGCTACTACGCCGCCTTCCTGCTCGACCCCGACGGCAGCAACATCGAGGCGGTGTTTCATGGCGAGGCGAAGCGTAGTGCGCCGGCGGTGGAGATCAGTTTTTAGCGCGGCGGCGGGCGCCGTTATCTCCCCCCTAGCGGCCCCTAGCTAGCGGGGGAGAAAGCGCGACGCACCACCCCCTCGGCTACTTGCTCGCCACCCCGTCGGAGCATCGGGGCTGGGCATCGACGGGCATGAGTTCGAAACCGGCGGCGATGAGTTGCAGCTTCGTTTTCTCGAAATGCCGCTTGGCGCCGCTGTCGATCGCGGCCGGTGCTATCCCGTCACCAATCCGGACGCCATCCGCGTCATCCGCGAGGCTGCCATGCTGGTGCCGATCCGCTAAAATCCATCGATCGGCGGGTGCCTCGTGCAATGGCCATGACCGCCAAAGCGGACGCTATTCCTTCACCGCGCCCGTCATCGAGGAGACGTAGTGCTCGACGAAGAACGAATAAAGCACCACCACCGGCAGCGAGCCGATCAGCGCGCCCGCCATCAGCGCTCCCCATTCGTAGACGTCTGAGCGGACGAGCTCGGTGAGCACGCCGACTGGCACCGTCTTCTTCTCCGACGACTGGATGAAGGTCAGCGCGTAGATGAATTCGTTCCAGGACAGCGTGAAGGCGAATATGCCGGCCGAGATCAGGCCCGGCACCGACAGCGGCAGCACGATCTTGGTCAGGATCTGCCAGCGGGTGGCGCCGTCGATAAGCGCGCATTCCTCCAATTCGAAGGGGATCGAACGGAAGTAGCCCATCAACAGCCAGGTGCAGAACGGGATCAGGAAGGTCGGGTAGGTGAGGATCAGCGCGAAGGGCGTGTCGTAGAGACCGAGGTTGAACACCATCACCGACAGCGGGATGAACAGGATCGAGGGCGGCACCAGATAGGCGAGGAAGACGGCAAGGCCGACTTGGCGGGCGCCGGAGAACCGCAGCCGCTCGATCGCGTAGGCGGCGAGCACCGCAGCCGCCAGCGACAGGAAGGTGGCCGCCGTCGATATGATCACCGTGTTGAGCAGCCAGCCGGGGTAGGAGGTCTCCAGGAGCAAATAGCGTATGTGCTCCAGCGTCGGATGCACGACCCAGAACGGATTGTAGTTCACATAATCGGTCATCTCGACATTGGGCTTAACCGCCGTGATCGTCATCCAATAGAATGGAAACAGCAGCACGATGAGAAACACCAGCAGCGGCAGATAGACCGTGACCACCCGGCGCGGCAGGCTCTGCAGGTAGCCCATGCCGCCTTCGTCGGTGTCCAGGCGCTCGACTTCTCTGATCGCGGCCATATCAGTCTCCGCCGCCTTGCTGCCACCTGCGCCGTTGCAGGCCGAAATAGCTGAACAGGATCGCCGCCAGCAGGAAGGGGATCATGGCGACCGCGATTGCCGCGCCTTCGCCGAGCTGGCCGCCGGCAATGCCGCGCTGGAAGGACAAGGTCGCCATCAGGTGGGTGGCGTTCACCGGCCCGCCGCGGGTCAGCACATAGATCAGCTGGAAATCGGTGAAGGTGAAGAGCACCGAGAAGGTCATGGTGATGGCGATGATGGGCGTCAAAAGCGGCAGCGTCACATGGCGAAACAACTGCCAGCGGCTGGCGCCGTCCAGCGTGGCGGCTTCATAGAGCGACTGCGGGATGGTCTGCAGGCCGGCAAGCAGCGTGATGGCGACGAACGGGATGCCGCGCCAGACATTGGCCGCGATGACGGAAGCGCGCGCGTTGGTCGGATCGCCAAGGAAGTTGATGCGGTGGTCGATCAGCCCCATCTGCTGCAGCGCCCAGGACAGGATCGAGAACTGCGAATCGTAGATCCACCAGAAGGCGATGGCCGACAGCACCGTAGGCACCACCCAGGGCAGCAGCACCACCGCGCGGAAGAACGACTTGAAGGGCAGCTTCTCGTTGAGGATGAGAGCCAGCCAGAGGCCGAGCACGAATTTCAGGATCGAAGCGCTGACCGTGTAGAGCACGGTGTTGAAGACCGACAGCCAGAACACGCTGTCGCTCCAGAGATATTCATAGTTCTCGACACCGATATAGATGCCGGGCCGGCCGATGCGTGTGTCGGTGAACCCAAGCCAGACGCCGAGTCCCAGCGGATAGGTGAGAAAGACCAGGAGCAGCGCCGCCGCCGGCAGCATGAAGCCGAGACCAAGAGTGTTCCGGCTCTCGGCAAGTCGCGAAAGCATCGACGGACGCCGCTGAACGGCAACGGATGGCACGGCCATGGGCGCGGATTCCTCGCAACATGCGGTGGAGTGGTGGTGGCCGCGTGGTCCTTCCGTGCCCCGGAAGATCCCGACGCGGCCACCCTTGCTTCAGGTGCCCGGCAGGATCAGACGCGATAATAGCGGTTGGCGCGCTTTTCGGCCTCTTCCATCGCCTCTTGCGGTGTCGCCTGTCCCGTCACCGCCTTGGCGAACATGTCGACCAGCACATAATCGGCCATGGTCGCGGCCGAGGCATAGCCGAGCGGCCCGGCATAGCCGTTGGGTCGCAGCGTCGCCGAGGCTTTCGCGTAAGCGGCATTGTTCGGGTCGGCCTTCCACACCGGATTGTTGTCGAAAGCCTTCAGCGTCTGGCAGCAATAGCCGGCCGACGACGTGATCCAGTCCGACATCTGCGGGTCCTCGAACATGAACTGCAGATAGGCTTTGGCCGCGTTGGGGTAGGGCGTGTAGTTGAAGATGACGGCCGTGGTCACCTGGAACAGCTCGACCGATTTCCCGACCGGACCGATCGGCAGATTGGTGGTGCGGATGTCCTTGGCTATCTCGGCCAGCTTCGGGTCGTTGTCCTTGTTGACTTTGGCGGTGTTGTAGGCCGAGATGCCGTTGGCGATCACGCTTATTTCGCCGGCCAGGAAGGCGCGGTTGTTGTTGACGTCGAGCCAGCTTTCCGTGCCGGGGATGAAGGTTTTGTAGAGCTCCTGCGCATACTGGATCGCCTTCAGCGTCTCGGGGCTGTTGATCGTCACCTTGCCGGCTTCGTCGACCATTTGGCCGCCATGGCTCCATAGCAGCCAATGCGCATAGTTGTTACCGTCGCCGACGCCGTGGCCATGGGTGAACCCGGCGGGATGGCCCTTTGCCTTGAGCGCCTTGCACAGCTCAAGGAAACCCGCCGTGTCCTTCGGGAATTCCGAGAAGCCGGCCTCCTTCACCCAGCTTTCGCGATAGACGATGGCGTTGCCGATGGTGGCGAGCGGCAGGCCGAGGAACTTGCCCTCGCGCGTCGCATACTGCTTCGGGCCGTCGTGCCAGCCGCCATATTTCTTGCCGAGATGGTCGCCGAGTTCGGTCACGTCGAGCAGCTTGTCGGGATATTGGTGCGGGTCGTCGAACCAGACGAACATCAGGTCGGGACCGGAGCCGACATTGGCGGCGACGGCCGCCTTGGGCCGGATGTCTTCCCAGCTCTCCTTGTCGACGCGCACCTCCACGCCGGTCGCCTCGGTGAACCGCTTCGTATTCTTCAGCCATTGGTCCTCGTCGCCCTGCACGAAAGGCGACCAGCGCAGCAGCCGGAGCTTGGCGCCTTCCTCCGGCTTGTAGGTCAGGCCCTCCTGGGCGAAGGCGCTCGAGCCGACGAAGCGGCTGCCCAAGGCCCCGGCGGCCGCGCCGGCGGTCGTGCGGATCACGTCGCGTCTGGTGAACTTCATGCTCGTCTCCTCCTGTGGGTTTCCTCGTTGCGTGGTCTATGGCGCCGCTTCGATCCGCTGGCCCGTTTCGCCGTGAAACAGATGAATGGGGCCGGGTTCCACCGACAGCCGGATGGTTTCTCCCGGCGCGAAGGAATGGCGTTCGCGGAAATTGGCGACGATATCCTCTCCGCCGGCCGTCCGGCCGATGATCTGCACTTCCGAGCCGGTCGGCTCGATCACCACCACGGTGACCGGAATGCCGTCCTCGGCCAGCCGCAGATGCTCGGGCCGAACGCCGAGCACGACGGCTTCGCCGTTGCCGATCGCGGGTGGTTTCGACAGAGGCACGGAGACGCCACCCGCGCCCCGGAACGACGACGGCGCGCCGTCATTGGCGAATGTGCCCTTGAGCAGGTTCATGGCCGGCGAGCCGATGAAGCTCGCGACGAAGAGGTTGTTCGGCCGGTCGTAGAGCTCGAGCGGCGGCCCGATTTGCTCGACGAGGCCGTCATGCATGACGACGATCTTGTCGGCCATGGTCATGGCCTCGATCTGATCGTGCGTGACATAGATCGTCGTCGTCTTCAGCCGCTGGTGCAGTTCCTTGATCTCGGCCCGCATCTGGACCCTCAGCTTGGCGTCAAGGTTGCTGAGCGGCTCGTCGAACAAAAACACCTGCGGATTGCGCACGATCGCCCGGCCCATGGCGACGCGCTGCCGCTGGCCGCCCGAAAGCTGGCGCGGATAACGCGACAGAAGCGGCACCAGCCCGAGGATCTCGGCCGCCCGCTTCACCCCGGCATCGCTCTCCGCCTTGGCCACTCCCTTCAGCATGAGCGAGAACGCCATGTTCTCGGCAACGGTCATGTGCGGATAGAGCGCGTAGTTCTGGAAGACCATGGCCACGTCGCGCTCCTTCGGCGCAACATCGTTGACGACACGGCTGCCGATCGAAATATGGCCGCGGGAGATTTTTTCCAGCCCGGCAATCATCCGCAGAAGCGTCGATTTTCCGCATCCCGACGGCCCGACCAGCGTGACGAACTCGCCGTCCTCTATGTCGACGCTGACGCCGTGCAGGATCTGGGTGGCTCCGAACGACTTGTAGACATCGCCAATCGCGACAGACGCCATCGAACTCCTCCCGATGGTCCCTGCGGGTTTCGCGGGGAGCCGTTTCCAATCAAGGTGTGGCTGAAACGGATGCCGGCAAGCATCCACCACTGGCGTCGGCGACGTTTGCCCCAGCTCCCCCCGGGTCACGCGACTGTGAAACGGTAGCGCTACCAAACCCGCCTGTAAAGCTGCGGCGCATGCCCTTAGACTTTCGTCTCAAAGGACAAATGAGCCAAGCCTGCCGTGAGCTAAGTCGATCCAGGGCCGTGCCGCGTGGCCGCCGATCAGTCGGTGAAGAGCGCTGAATGCACATTAGCAAGTACTAAGGTGTAGATTTCAACCTGGCCGAGAAAGAGCCGACAGTTCCCGTTTCCGCGCAGACGGGATTGGCAGCTGTCCCATTCGAGATGCGGTAATGCTGATAGCGGTGCTTCCGATGTGGCCCTGCTGCCACCGCGGGAAGGGCGCGGCCGCACCTTGGCCGTGTTCACCCGCCGATCAGAAACGCCGCAATCAGCTTCTGCAAGTTCCCGCCCGGACCGAACTCGACCTTGTCGAAGTCGCGGCTGGCCCGGCGCTGCGCCTTGGAAAGCTGGTCGAGATAATTCGTCAGCTCCGCCCTGATCTTGGTGCAGCCGGGGTCGTCGGCAACGGTGAGGCCGGTGCTGAAGGCGACGATCTTGTCCACCATGTCGACGATGCCGGCGCCGTGGACCTTCTCGTGTGCGGTGAGGCCGGCGGCAAACGCGTCCCACCGCGCCTGCACGGCGGGGGCAAGTTTTGCGGCGGGCTTCGGCAACGTGTAGGTGATGATCAGCTTCGGGCGAGCGGTCTTCAGCACGCAGGCGTCGCCTTCAGTCTGATAATCGCGCTGCCAGGTCAGCTTGAAGTTGGTCTGCGCGATTGCCCGCCGCCCGTTGCCGGCCGAGTCCCTGCCGATCACAGGGCCTTTCTCGCCGATCGAGACATAGAGCGCCTCCACGCTTTGTCCTGAGATCGCATAGGTCTCGACCTTCTCGCTCGGCTTCCATTGGGCGAGGGCGGGTGAGGAGAGGAGCAGGGCGGAAAGCAGCAAGACGGATTTCATGAGGACTCGGCAGAATTCCGGGACGAGCCTCCGTGCATAGCGGTTGTCGGGGCAAGAGCAAAGACCGCGCGGCGCTTTCTCCCACAAGGCGGAGACAACGCCGTCGGAACCCGCTCCACCCGTCCGCCGTTTCCTTGTCATCGTTCCGCCCCAGGGAGACAAGGATGACCCGCAACGAGATCATTTCCGTTCTTGGCCCTGTCGACGAGGCCGTCATCGCCGACGTCGCGCTCACCGGCGCCAGCCTCGAGGAATTGCGCGAGGCCTTCGCCTGGATCGGCGCCGACGAGGCGCTGATGAACGAGGGTCGCGCGATGCCGGGCGCCAGGGTAGCGCGGCTGATCGAGATTCTCGAACCGCCCGAGGACGAGGCCGAAGCGCCGAGCGGGACGGAGTAGAGCGCGAATCCTGATCTCCCCCCTTGAGGCCTGAGGGGTCGTCTCACGCAGATCGCCGACGTTGTATTCCTCCGCGCAACGCGCCGGCACTTCACGCGCAGCGATCCCTCCGTCGCCTTCGGCGACATTTCCCGATAAGGAGCGAGATAAGACTCCGGCGCCTCGCTCGGCCATTCATCCGATTTCGCTCGGTGCACCCTGTCCCGCAAGTCCAGGTGATCCCCCTACTTGCTCCTCCGACACCTCGGGCATAGCTTCTTCCTGCCTTGGGGGAGGAGGTTGCCTTGGATACCAATGTCGTCATTGTCGGCGCGGGACCGGCGGGGCTGGCTGTCGGGGCCTGCCTGAAGCGGGCCGGAGTCGATTTCATCATCCTCGAAAAGGCGAGCGAGCTGGCGCCGGCCTGGCGGCGGCATTACCGGCGGCTGCACCTGCACACGGTGAAGTCCTTCTCGTCACTGCCTTTCCTGCCGTTCCCGAAAAGCCACCCACGCTACGTTCCGCGTGAAAAGGTGGTCGCCTATCTCGACGCCTATGCCGCGCGTTTCAGCCTAGAGCCGCGCTTCGGCGTCACGGTGAAATCGATCCGCCGGGCGGGCGAAAAAATCGTGGTCGAGACCGATGCCGGTCCTTTCAACGCCCGCAAGATCGTCATCGCCACCGGCAATAACGCAGAGCCGATAACGCCGGCCTTTGCCGGCATCGAAACCTTCAAGGGAGAGGTGCTGCACAGCGCCGCCTACACCGAGGCCACGCCCTATACGACCAGCAGGTTCCTGGCCGTATAGGGCGTGGCCTCGGTGTAGG
>NZ_RZSN01000224.1:0-8115 GCF_003997315.1 Mesorhizobium sp. M1A.F.Ca.IN.020.04.1.1 | reverse complement strand
GTTCTTGTTGATCGCCGCGCGGCGGGCGATCTTGCGCGTTGCCTTTTTGGCCGAGGACGTATTGGCCATGATGCCTCTCTTCTGATCTGGTGGGCGCCAGCGGGTCGCAGGGCGCAAAAAACAAACGGGCAGCCACGGGCCGCCTCGGTTGGTGCGGCTTATAGTTCAGCTTTTCCGGCGCGTCAACGCCGCTTCGCGGTCTTTTTGGGGCTTGAAGCCGTACCGCGCTGAAACGGGTCCGCACGCCTAAAGCCGTTGTCTTGGTGCATGCCCGGCTTTCTGCCGAAATCGCGGCACGCATTAGGCCGACATGCCCTAGCTGTTGCTGAAATCCGGCTTCCGCTTCTCGACGAAGGCGGCCATACCCTCCTTCTGGTCATCGAGCGCAAACAGCGAGTGGAAAAGGCGGCGCTCGAAGCGCAGCCCCTCGGCAAGCGTCGTCTCGAAAGCGCGGTTGACGGCTTCCTTCGTCATCATCACCGACGGCAGGGAAAACTCGGCGATCTTCGCTGCCGCTTTCAGCGCCTCCTCGACCAGCTCGGCCGCCAGCACCACTCGCGACACCAGTCCGCAGCGCTCGGCCTCGGCAGCGTCCATCATCCGCCCGGTCAGGCACATGTCCATCGCCTTCGACTTGCCGACGAAGCGGGTCAATCGCTGCGATCCGCCCATGCCCGGCATGACGCCGAGCGTGATCTCGGGCTGGCCGAATTTTGCGTTGTCGGCGGCGATGATGAAATCGCACATCATGGCCAGCTCGCAGCCGCCGCCAAGTGCGTAGCCGGCGACCGCGGCGATGATCGGCTTGCGCGCCCGGGTGAGCTCCTCCCACCCGACAAAGAAGTCTCCAGTATAGGCGTCGACAAAGGAGATCGCCTGCATTTCCTTGATGTCGGCGCCGGCCGCGAAGGCTTTTTCCGAACCTGTGAGTACCATCGCGCCGATGCCGGCATCGGCGCCGAGCGTGTTCACCGCCGCCACGATCTCGGCCAGCACCTGCGAATTCAGGGCATTGAGCGCCTTCGGCCGGTTCAGCGTGATCAGCCCGACCTTGCCGCGTGTCTCCACGAGAATGGTTTCATAGGCCATGGCATCGTCTCCTCGCTTCGATTGAGGAGACCGGTCTAGCTCACCGCTGACAGGTCCGGCAATAGAAGGTCGATCGGCCGCTCTGCACGATGCGTTCGATATGGCCGCTGCAGCCCGGCTTCGGACAAGGCTCGCCTTCGCGGTCATAGACCGCGAAGGAATGCTGGAAATAGCCAAGCGACCCGTCTGCCTGGACATAGTCGCGCAGCGAGGATCCGCCGGCGGCGATCGCGTCGGCGATGACAGAGCGGATGGCCGCGGCCAGGCGTTCGCATTGCTCTTTCGCCTTCCTGCGGGAGCCGGCGATGGTGCCGGCTTCGCGCAGCGGCGACAAGCCGGCGCGCCACAGCGCTTCCGACACATATATGTTGCCGAGCCCGGCGATCAGCCGCTGGTCGAGCAACGCGGCCTTGAGCGGCGATCTGCGGCCTTCGAGCAGCGAGGCGAGCAGGGGACCGTCGAGCGCATTGCCGGTCGGCTCGATGCCCAGCCCCGCCAGCATTGGATGCGCGTCCGGCGCGCCTTCGGCAAACAGCATGAAGCCGAAACGGCGCGGATCGTTGAAGATGACGCGGGACCGCTCGCCCTTCGGGGAGTCGACATCGAATACGACGTGGTCATGCGCCTCGCTCTTCGAGCGCTCGTGATGGAAGCTGCCGGGAATGCGGCCGTTGCCAGCGGTTTCGACGCGGAACGATCCCGACATGCCGAGATGGCAGATCAGCACCGGACCGTTTTCGATGTGCATCGTCAGATATTTGGCGCGCCTGCCAAGCGCCGTCACGGTCTTGCCGGCAAGCCGCTCCGAGAACCGTTCGGGAAAGGGAAAGCGAAGGTCTGGCCGTCGCGCCTCGACATTGACGAGCCGCGCCCCTTCCAGGACCGGCTGCAGCCCCCGCCGCACCGTTTCGACTTCAGGCAGTTCGGGCATGGCCGCCTATCGTCGCGAGGAAAGAGGTGCCGTGGCGGCCAGGCGCAAGCCCGAGATGATCCGCGACGGTTTCGCCGATATCGGCGAAGGTCGGCCTGAGCCCGATGTCGCCGCCCTTCAGTCCCGCCCCTATCCCGATCACCGGAACGCGTTCGCGGGTATGATCGGTGCCGCGCCAGGTCGGATCGTTGCCGTGGTCGGCGGTGAGGATGAGAAGGTCACCCGACTTGATGCGCGACAGCGCTTCCGGCAGCCGGCGATCGAAGGCCTCGAGCGCTCCGGCATAGCCGGCGACATCGCGCCGATGGCCGAACTCGGTATCGAAATCGACGAAATTGGCAAAGACTAGATCGCCTTCGCCGGCGTCGTCCATGGCGGAGAGCGCCTTGTCGAACATCGCCATGTTGCCGCCCGCCTTGCGCACCTCCGCGATGCCGCGATGGGCGAAGATGTCGCCGATCTTGCCGACGGCGATGACGTTGCTGCCGCGCTCCGTCAGCCGGTCGAGCAAGGTCGGCTCCGGCGGCGGCACGGCATAGTCGCGGCGGTTGTGGGTGCGCTGGAAGGTGGCGCTTGTCTCGCCGACGAAGGGCCGCGCGATCACCCGCCCGATGTTGAGCGGATCGACCAGCCGGCGCACCGTCAGGCAAAGCTCGTAGAGCCGCTCCAGGCCGAAATGCGTCTCGTGCGCGGCGATTTGCAATACGGAGTCGACCGATGTGTAACAGATGGGCTTGCCGGTCCGGATGTGTTCCTCGCCGAAGCGCTCGATGATCTCGGTCCCTGGCGCATGGCAATCGCCGAGGATGCCCGGCACCTTGCCTTCGCGGATGATCGCGCCGGTCAGCTCGGCCGGGAAGGCGGGCACGGTGTCGGGAAAATAACCCCAGTCGAAACGCACGGGCAGGCCGGCAATCTCCCAATGGCCCGACGGCGTGTCCTTGCCGCTAGAGACCTCCTGGGCAGCGCCATGGAACGACGCGGCAAGCAGCGGCGCGTCGAGGTCGACCGTCAGCCCGGTTGCCGTCTTGGCCGCGCGGGCAAGCCCGAGCGATATCATGTTGGGGACGGCGAGCGGTCCGCGGCGCGGGCCTCCACGATCCGCGCGGCCCTCGGCGCAAGTCTGCGCGATGTGTCCGAATGTGTCGGCGCCGGCATCGCCGTAGCGTTCGGCATCGGCCGCTCCGCCGATGCCGAAAGAATCGAGAACGAATAGGAAAGCCCGCGCCATAGGGGTGCCATCGTGCCAATCTAACCAGCCAGACATAGAGTTCCGCAGCGGCGTTGGCAAATCGGATACCAGACCGCAACGGCTTGGTGCAAAGTGGTGCGGATCGAGGGAGTGCGGCAAGGATGGGCATGGGCGCAAGATCGACGGCAAGCCAGGCATTGAGGACCTGCGCGGCGGCTCTCGCGGTGCTCTCCGCGGCCCCGCCGGCGCATGCCGACTGGCGCGCCGACATCGGGACGTTTCGCATAGGAATCGTCGCCGAGCCTGGAGGCGGCAACACGGTACCTGGTCTGGCGCGCTTGACGGATGCCTATACGAACGCTCTCGGCATGAAGGTCGAGTTCGTGGTTGCTCGCGACTATGCGGCATTGATCGAGGCTCAGGCGAGCGGCCGCATACAGTATGCGGTCTATTCGGCGCTCGCCTATGCTACGGCTTCGGAGCGCTGCGGCTGTGTCGAGCCGCTGGTGGCGCCTGTCGATGCCGATGGAGCCGCCGGCGTCCGTTCCGTGCTGGTGACGCGCGACGGCAAAGTGCCGGGCCTCACAGCGATCGCCTCGCATCGGATCGCCATCGCGCCCGCCGACAATGTCGCCGGTTCCCTCCTGCCGCTGACCGGACTGGCCGGCGAAGGCGTGCGGATCGCGCAGGATTCACCTTTCCTGGCGCGCGCCTCGTCGGCCACCGCGGCCGAGGCGATGCTCGGCGACGGAGAAGCCGACGGCCTGTTCGGCTGGGAGCCTGTCGGCGCCGACGGCCAGCCTACCGACACGGGCGGCACCATCATGCGGCTTGCGGCCGCCGGCGTCCCGAAGACGTCGCTTCGGGTGCTGTGGAGCTCGGCTCCGCTGCGATATGGGCCTCATGTGGTGCGCAGCGATCTCGACGCCGAAGCCAAGCGACGGCTGGCCGTGTTTCTGACCAATCTCAAGTCGCTGACCCCGGATGTCTACGATCTTCTGGAGCCGACGCACTCCGGCGGCTTCGAACTGGCCGTCTCAAAGGACTATGCAACGGCCCTGGCCATCGTGCGGCGGGAAACTGGCGGGGATTAGTCCGTCAGCAGTCGGTGCAAGGAACCGTAGGACCGCGGCGCGGCCTCAGATAGTATGTTTCGCCCATCGATATGTTGTTGAAGGCCGAGGTCAATCCAAGCGTCGACGAACTGTCGGCGGACCAGGTGATGATCGGCTTATAGCCGAGGTCGCTTTCCACCCGGACAAGGAAGGTGTTGCGGATATTCAGCGTCGGCGGAACGGTGGTGGGACTGGTCTTCGCCGCGTCGGCGCTATAGGTGGTGCCCACGAGCTTGCGCGACCAGGCCACCGTCGCCTTGGGCGATGCCTCGTCGGAGATCTGGATCCCGGTGATGATGATCGTCGGCGTGGAGCGATTGTAGGGCTGCAGCGTCGAGGTACCGATCTTCATGATCGCGTCGAGATCGGCCTTCGTGACGCTGGTCTGCTGCGTGACGAGATCCGCCACCATGCTGCCGATGCGGCTGACCTTCTTGCTGGTCTCGATGGCCTGCGAGGCTTCCATCGTGATGAAGTACATGATGAGCAGCACCGGCACGATGAAGGCGAACTCGATTGCCGCGACACCGCGGCGATCGCGGCAAAACCGTGCCGCCTTCGCCACGAAAGCCGAAATTCGTCGCTGTGCCCCCGCACGGTACATATCCTGCCCCCACACCGCCTCAAGTCTCGGCCGGCCGCAATCTTGAAGCATGTCTCCCGAAGTGGACCCGGTTTCGGGAGACATGCCGAAAATCAAAAAGCCAAAGCAGGTCGCCTCACGCGACCTGCTTCAGTCGTCGAATGGTTCGTTCTGCCAGGTCACCGATGCGAAGTGCAGCGTCTTGCCGCCATTCAGATTGGCCATTTGTTTGGCCAGGAAATCGGTGATCACCGGCCATTTGTAGAAAACCCGCAGCATGTTCTTCGATTCCGCCAGCCCGGGCGACACCGTGAAAGTCGTCGAGCTCGTGCCGGTCAGCACGATTTCGCCGTTCTGGATTTTGAAGCCCGCCGCCGCGGCGTCGGCGAAGGTCGGATATTCGCGCAGGTCCACCAGAAGTGAAGCATCTGACCCCGACCCAGGGCAGTTCGTGGCGACCATGATCTCCAGCCTGTCGCAGATCAGCGTCTTGATCGAGGCGTCGGTGACGTTGGCCTTCTTGAGCTGGCCGGTTCGCAGCTGGCGCGCGATATCGTCGGTGGCGTTGGCCATCACTTCCTGGCCGGCGAACGAGATGCAGCTCTCCAGGATGGCGAAAACGAGCAAGGCGAACGGCATGGCCAGCATCGCGAATTCCAATGCCGTGCTGCCGCGCCTATCGCTCAAGAAACCGAGGCGTGCCTTTGCCTCGGCCTTGCCGTCCATGTCACCCTTGGGCGCCCTGCTCATGTTCCGTTCCTGCCGATCCTTGCAATGTCGGCTGCAACCTATCGACCACCCATTGAGGTCCGGTTTGGATCAGCGTTAAACTCGGTGGACTGCCCTTAACCCGCTGTTAACCTGCGGGCGCTTGCGTCCTTAAGCTCAGCGGGCTGCGTTCATTTCCGTTTCGGACGTTTTCTCAGCCTCGCTCTTGTACGAGCTTTCGCAATAGGGCGTGCAGGACATGGTCTGGACTTCGGCGCGTCGATAGATGCGCACCGAGGACGCGGCTTGTCGGACGACCGTCACCTGCTCATCTATGATCGGGCTGCCATCGGAATCGAGCACGACCAGATTGGTCACGCCGAAACCCTTGCCGGTGAGAACGACCGTCGAGGCATCCTGCACGGCGGCATCGGCGATTGCCGGATTGCCGACGACGATCGTATCGGCCGCGCGCGACAACTTGACGATCTTTGCTTGATTCATGGTGACCTCGATGCCGGCGCCGGCGCTGGCCGGCATGACGGATGCGGCGACAGCCAGCAGCGCGACGACTGAAAATGGCGATCTCGACGAGGTCATTGAAGCGCTCCGGAGGGGCAGACTGTTCAACGGAACATGAACGAAATTGGTGAACCGACGGTTAAGCGCCGCATGGCCGCGATAAGGATTGGCCGGCTCGGCGGTCATAAGCCGGAGAGCATACGCTGTTTTAGCGAAATCGCGGATGGGCCGGATCTCCGCGCTTTTCTTGCCCGCCACTCCGCCTCTGGAGGTTTAGGCCACGGTTAACCAAGCAACGGGATCGCCTCCGGAAAGGAATCGGTAAGGGTATTTATTAAGCCGATCGAAAGGGCTTCCCCCTAGATTTGGCACATCCGATCAACCGGCAAGAGAAGTTGACGGAAGTGCTGTAACACGTGGAGTAGGAGCTCTCGAATGTCTAACCTCATCGCACGTTTCGTAAAGGACGAATCCGGCGCGACCGCCATCGAATACGGTCTGATCGCCGCCCTCATCGCGCTCGCCATCATGGTCGGCGCCGGCCAGCTCGGCACTGCCCTGAACACCAAGTTCAAGGCAATTGCCAGCGCGGTCCAAAACTCCAACTAACAACAACCCGAGGACGACGAAGTCGCTCTCGACGAGAAGGGCCGCCTCGAGGCGGCCCTTGTTCGTTGCAGCATCTGGTTGCGCGCGAATTTGATCGTCGGCACTCACCGACCGTTAATGGCGTGTGGCTAGACTGGGCGTGTTACTTTTCTCACGGCATTGTGTTGTCTCATGCTTGAAGCTGTAATCTTCGTCGTCTTTCCATTCTGCATGCTGTTTGCGGCGATCTCCGACATGCTTTCGATGACGATCGCCAACCGCGTGCCGGTGCTGCTCGTGGCGACGTTCGCTCTGGTCGCTCCTTTGACCGGGATGGACTGGGCCATTTATGGCGGGCATTTCGCGGCAGGTGCCCTGGTGCTGGCCGCGACGTTCGGACTGTTCGCGCTCGGCGGCATGGGCGGCGGCGATGCCAAGCTGCTGGCCGCGACCGCCGTATGGATGGGGCTCAACATCAATCTCATCGGCTACCTGGTGACCTCGACATTGATCGGCGGCCTGCTGACGGTTGCCATTCTGGCCTACCGGAAATCGCCATTTGCGGTTTACACCGGCCACAACCGTTTTCTCCGCCATTTCGCCGACGAGACCGCAGGCATTCCCTATGGCGTCGCGCTTGGTCTTGGCGGGCTCCTCACCTTTCCGGATTCTTCGTTGATGGTCTGGGCGCTGGATAGGCTCACGACCTAAAGCATATCGCCATCTTCAGATGCGCTCGGTGCGCTTCGGAGTCTGGCTTTACGCCTACCAAACAGCTTGTTGCCTTCGGAAAATCAGTTTCTGTGACAAGGGTTCTCGCGGCACTTGGCCGCCTTTTTTGTTAACGGCAAGGCGGTTCGGTCCAATTTGAGTAAACGTTAAATTAATCACGATCGTAAGCATTGCATTAACCTTGTTTTGACGATTGCGGCTGCAAAGTCCGGCTTGGCGAGGTGGTTTGCCTTGAGGCGAAGGGTCCGGACGAATGCCAGCATCCCGACTGATTATTCTGAGCGTGGCCGTGGCCGCGGCGGGTGGCGCGGGTTATGTCGCGAAGAACATGGTAGTGGCGCCGCCGGCTCAAGTCGTCGTCAACGCTCCCAAGCAGCCGGCGATCGCGCTGCAGGACGTGCTGGCGCTTTCCGGCGATGTCGCAATGGGCAGCCAGCTCGGTGACAACATCAGGTGGGAGCAGTGGCCGGCGAGCGGCATCAACGCTAATTTCATCACCCGTGCGGCCGAACCGGACGCAGTCGAAAAGCTGAAGGGCTCGGTGGCGCGTGTAGCCATGTATGCCGGTGAGCCGTTGCGGCGCTCCAAGCTGGTCGGCGAGGGGCAGAGCTTCATGTCCTCGATCCTGCCGTCCGGCATGCGCGCGGTCGCGACC
>NZ_RZSN01000223.1:0-8184 GCF_003997315.1 Mesorhizobium sp. M1A.F.Ca.IN.020.04.1.1 | reverse complement strand
CCCCGCCATTGTCGCCGCCGTCCGAATCGGCCCCGCCGGTTGAATTGTCCGTTCCGTTCGCGCCGTCATCGCCGCTCGAATTGTCGTCCTGCCCCGCGCTGTCGTCCTGGACTTTATCCGGGCCCTTCAGCATGGCGCCGTTGACGACGATGGACCCATCGGCCTTGGTGTTGATCACCCACTCCAGGCGACCGTCAGGCAGTGTCTTGCCAAAACCCTTGACGGCAAGCGCGAACGGGAAGGCCTGCACCATTTGCTCATCGCTCTTTGCCGCTTCCTTCAGGGCATCGACGATCCTGTCGTAGCCGGCGACGTCGATGGTCACGCTCCCATCGGCTTTCTTGCTATCCGGGAAATACACCTCGCCTTCCATGGCGACTTCGATACCGCCATTCTTCACTGTCGAGTGCCCGAACACGATCTTGGGCTTCTTGGCCTTGAAATCCTCGACCAAAGCCTTGCCGAATGCATCCGGCAGCGACGGATTCTTATTGAGATCAAAGGCTTCGATCGTCTTCCTTGCCATGGTATCGAGATCAATATTGGCGCCACCGAAGTTGAGGTCGATATCCGTCGGCAGCAACGCGACGCTCCAGGCGGGCAGCGCTTGCTGCGGGATCGTCAGGCCGGAGGCCTTGATCGAGTAATCGACTCTGCCGTTCGGTGAGATTCCGTCCATCGCGAACGCGGTGCTGAACTGCTTCGCCGCGAATTTGCCGACAGGGCTCTCCACCTCGAAATCCTTAAAGCTGTAGTTGCCGTCGATCCTTTCCCAGACGGGCAGCGCGGCCAACAGGAGCGATTTGAGCTCCGCCTGGTTAGCCTTGAGCTTGGCTTCGTCCTCGTTGGCGACGGCAAAGGCAAGAAGGTCGAGCAACGGCTTCGTCCGTACGCCCTTGCCATTCGCATCAACGGAAAGTTCGGGCGTTTTCAGGGTGACCGGAAAATTCATTCCGCTGTTGGGATCGTCCATCTTGATAGTCTCGACGAAGCTCGAGACCTTTTGCGTTGCCTTGAAGTCGACGCCGCCATTGGCCGACTTGGTGGCGGCAATCGTCGCGGTGCCGGCACCGGCGGTGACGTCCGCCTGCTGCTTGGCTTCCCGAGACGTCATCGTCATGCCGGCCATCGAGCTGGCGCCGCTGGTGAACGCCGCCAGGTTCGGATCGTAGACGGCGGAGCCCTTGCCGTCCTTGACCGAAACTTGCATGCTTTGCGGGCCTTCGGGTCCGTTGAATTCGAAGGACATGGTGTGGGAAAAATCCGAGGTGACGTCCCAGAATCCATCGCTGCGCGGCTTCACCATCAAGGCATAGGGCGCGAGGTCGATCTTGAACGGCTTCTGCTCCGGCAGGGCGCTGACCAGGGCCTTGACGTCCACTGCGATCTTGTAGGCGTCGCCTTCGACCGAGACCTTGAGCACGCCCTTCTCGAACGCCTGCTTGCCGAAATAGCGCGCCAGATTGTCCGAAAGCTGTTTGGCGCCCTGGCTGTCGACGGTCTGCGCAACGGCCGGCGCGCTGAAAGCAAGAATGAAAACAAGTGGCAAAACACGCTTCACGTCAGTCTCCGTCGGTCTCGGAAGGCAAATCGTTTCGTCTTCTGGTGGAAAAGAAGCATTACAGCCGCAAGACGATGACTGTAAGCCAAATCATCGAGCGGCTAAAGCACCAGCCGCATCAGCGGCCTGCCGGGCTTGCGCTCCAGAAGCCTCTCGAACCCGGCCTTCTCGAACACGCGCGACGAGCCGACGAACAGCCCGATCGAACGCGAATCGCGCGACAGATCGATCGGGCAGGCTTCCAGCAGCCTGGCGCCATTTTCGCGGGCAAAGGCGATGCCGCCGTCGACAAGGCGATGAGTGATGCCCCTGCCCCGCGCCTTGGCGCGAATGAAAAAGCAGGAGATCGCCCAGACGTTCGGGTCTTGGGCATCCGCGGGATCGACAGGCGCCGAGCCCCGGCCTTGATTGTTCCATTCAGGCACGTCGGCGCGCGGGCCGACCTGCATCCAGCCGACGGCCTTGCCGTCCTCGAAAGCTAGAAGCCCGGGCGGCGGGCCGGCTTCGATGCGCGCCTTGATGTGATCCTTGTTGCGCTCGCGGTCGCTCGCCCGCCGCTCCGCCGGGGTCAGCCGGAAATGCGTGCACCAGCAGCCGTAACAGGCGCCCTGCTTGCCGAAGAGATCCTCGAAATCGGTCCAATGCTCAGGACTCAGCGGTACTATGGTCGTGCTCATACGTTCTCCCCAGGCCAAGCTTGTTGCCGGCCCTGCACTGTCGTACCATTGCGTTTGTTCTCTTTATGTTCGCAGCGATGGCGGCTCCTGTCAACAATCCCGAACACGGCTTTTGTCGCGACTGCCTGGCTTCTCAGCGCAGCGAGACGCGCCGTTGCGAGCGCTGCGGCAGCCCGCGCCTTGTCCGTCATCCGGAACTCTACCGGCTGCACATCGCTCACATCGACTGCGACGCTTTCTATGCCGCCATCGAAAAGCGCGACAATCCGGCGCTGAAGGACAAGCCACTCATCGTCGGCGGCGGCAGGCGCGGCGTCGTCTCCACTGCCTGCTACATTGCCCGCATCCAGGGCGTGCGCTCGGCGATGCCGATGTTCAAGGCGCTCGAGGCCTGTCCCGAGGCCGTGGTGATTGCGCCGAACATGGAAAAATATGTCGGTGTCGGCCGCGAGGTGCGCGCGCTGATGCAGGCGCTGACGCCGCTGGTCGAGCCGCTGTCGATCGACGAAGCTTTTCTCGACCTCGCCGGTACCGAGCGGCTGCATGGCATGCCGCCGGCGCTTGTGCTGGCCCGCTTCGCACAGAACGTCGAGAAGGAACTCGGCATCACCGTTTCCGCCGGTCTCTCTTACTGCAAGTTCCTGGCCAAGATCGCGTCGGACTTCCGCAAGCCGCGCGGCTTTTCAGTCATCGGCGAAGCGGAAGCGCCAAGCTTTCTTGCCGGGCAGCCGGTCACGCTGATCTGGGGCGTCGGCAAGGCCTTGGCCGCGACGCTCGAGCGCGACGGCATCCGCACCATTGCCCAGCTGCAGCGCATGGAGCGCGGCGAGCTTATGCGCCGTTACGGTGTCATGGGCGACCGGCTCTACCGGCTTTCGCGCGGCGAGGACGACCGCCGCGTCGACCCCGGCGGCGATGCCAAGAGCGTGTCGGCCGAAACCACCTTCGACAACGACATCGGCTCGCTGGCAGAATTGGTGCCGGTGCTGCGCGGCCTGTCGGAAAAAGTCTCGGCGCGGCTGAAGAAATCCGGCATTGCCGGGCGCACCGTGGTGCTGAAGCTGAAGACGCAGGATTTCAAGCTGCGCACCCGCAACCGCCAGCTTGGCGATCCGACACGGCTGGCCGATCGCATCTTCCAGACCGGGCTCGATTTGTTGCGTCGCGAGACCGACGGCACGAAATTCCGCCTGCTCGGCATCGGCGTCAGCGATCTTTCCGACGACGGGAAGGCCGATCCGCCGGATCTGGTCGACGTCCAGTCGCGCAAGCGCGCAATGGCCGAAACCGCGATCGACGAGCTGCGCGACAAATTCGGCAGGAAGGCCGTCGAGACCGGTTACACCTTCGGCAAGGGCCGTGCCGCCAACCCGCCCGAGCCGCTCGAGGACTGAGACCGGCTGGCATTCATGGGGACTTGATCAGGTGCGCTGCAGGTCGATCCGGCTCGTCACCATGGTCTTGCCAGTTTTTGGATCCGTGTCGGTCACCGTCAGCCGCATGCTGTCGCTGCCGGTCTTTTCGACGGTCAACTGCGCTTTGCGGTCGCCATTGACCTCCTTTGCCCAACGGATGCCGAGGTTGAGCGCGTTGCCCGAACGGCTGCCGTTCAATTGCGCCGGCCCGGTACGCGAGCCGATGTAGACGCCGCTATAGCCCCTGCCGGTGGCCTTCAGATCCGCGCTGATCTCCCGCGTCATCAAGATCAGCCCGCGGCATTTGCCGTCGAGCGACAGCGAGGTCGAGGTAGCGCCGGATTTGAAGTCGCAGGAGATATTCACCGTCGGCGCATTCGCGCTCACCTTGAAGGTGCCGTTGCCGGCGAAGCTGCCCTGGAACGAGCGCAGGAAATCTGCATCGTCGGCGTAGGCGCTCGCGGCAGTCATCAGGCAGCCGGCGAGAACGAGCGGAACCACTGGTCTCATCGAAATTCTCCCCCGTTGGAGCCGAAACGCGCCTCCTGGCCTCGGAAGGCGCAAACAGACTCAGGAACGCAAGCGATCTTGGCAGGTTCCCCTGCCGATATCACCGTTTTGCAACAAGGCCGGTTGGCGTGAGGGTATTTTAAGACCGGCAGCGCTCAGGCCGAGAGCGCGGCCTTCGCCCAATCCAGCCGCGCTGCCGGCACCAGCCCGTAATTATAGAAGTTGAGACCATCGACATCAGCTGTCCGCGCCGGGATGACCTTCGCCGCTAGCAACTGCGGACCCGCCATTTCCGGGTAAAAAAGCCGGTAGCCGGTGCCGAGAAATTTGCCGGCGCCGAGCGCGGCGCGGCCGTCCGTCACCAGGCTTGCGACATCCTCGGCCTGCATGTCATAGGCGCAGAGGATCGCCCCGTCGCAGACCTTGCCGACAGCCGCCAGATCGCAGCCACCCAGCCAGCCTTCCTTGAGGTCGATGATGAGGACCTTGGTGACCGGATGCGCCACCTCGCGCAGCTCGGCGATCAGACTGGTCACCGGCTCGAAGCGCCAGACCAGATAGGCGTGTAGCTCCGGCCATGGCCCGAAAACCTCGAGTCCGCTCGCTGGAAAACCGGGGAAGCGCCGCTCCGGCACTGCGCGCTCGCAGGTCTCGACAATCCATTGCCGGACGAGCGCTCGCGCCGGTTCGGCGTTGACCCCGGCTTTGGCTGCGCGATCGACACAGGAGGGACAGAAGCACAGCGACAGCAGGAAATCCTCCTCGGGCGTGAGGCCGACGCCGTCCTTTTCGTGATGGTACTCATGGGCAAATCCCATGAAGGAAGGGCTTTCGAGTTCGATCCTGTCCGGTTTGTAGCCGTGCGAGATGTCCGCAACCAGCGCCCGGACATAGGCGCGCGCGTCGGGATGCGAGGGACAGAGATTGTAATAGTTGGGATCGCCGAAGGCGTCGCGAGTGACCGCCTCGGGATGAAGCATGCCGAGGCGGGTGTTGTGCAGGCACACCGTCCAGCAAGAGACCCCGGGGCCGCCCTGTTCCCACCGGCGGACGAGTTGGCCAAGCACGTCGCCGCCTTCGCTGATCACATCCGCGACCTTGGGCTGGATGGCGAGGTCGGCCCATCGCGCCGCTGACGGCTTGAAATAGATGGTGCCATCCTCTGGAAAATAGGCTTTTCGCCGCGGGCTACGCGGCTGCAGGAAGCGACCGGCATGATAGGAGGTGGCCAGGCTGATCATGTTGAGGCCGGCGCGCTGGACAATATCGCGCTCGACCGTCTCCAGGCCGAGATCCTGAATGTCCCAGGGATAGGTCCACATCGAAAGCTGCATGCTCATCCTCGGTTCTTCGTCCCTTCCGGGCCGGCGTCAGCCTTCGACCGGCTCGGCCACTTGCATCAGGCAGTCGCCCGCCTCGCACATGGTGTGCAGCCGGCGCGACAGCACGATGCCGCTTTCGGAGAAACGCATCGCCTCCTCGGCAAGCTCCAGCCGTTCGAGATCGTGATACCATCCCGCCAGCTGGCCAGCACTGACGCTGTCGCCGAGGCGGACCGCAGGCTCGAACCAGCCGCGCCGCGTCGAGTAGATGCCCTGGCTGTGCCTCGACAGCGAAAGCAACCGCGTCGGCTTCGCCGGCTCTGCGTCCGATGTGAGCACCGGCGCCGCGACCACGCCCAGCTCGACCATCAGGCGATCGAGCGCGCGAGCGGTAAGCGTCATCGAATCGACGGTAGCGGTTCCGCCGCCGCCGAATTCGCCGCTGACGCCGATGGCGCCAGCCCGGCGCGCGGCACCCATCGAGGTCGGCGAGGCCTGGCCGTTGTCTGCGACGAAGCCGAACGGCATCCCGAGCGCGCGCATTAGCTCGACACCCCGCCGATGGCGCTCGGCATCGGCATTGCGCTCGACCAGCGCCGTCGGCAGATGCTCCATCGAGGTGCCGCCCGAATGGATGTCGAAGACGACATCGTGACGGGGAAACAGTTCCGTTTCCAGGAAATGGGCGAGCCGACTGGTCGGCGTGCCCGTCGGATCGCCCGGGAACGCGCGGTTGAGGTTGCCGCCGTCCAGCGGCGAGCAGCGCTTGGCGGCCATAACCGCGGGCGTATTCGCCATCGGCAGGATTGTGATGCGACCGCTGATTGCGGCCGGATCGAGCCGGCGGATCAGCTTGGCCAGCGACAGCTCGCCCTCATACTCGTCGCCGTGGTTGCCAGCCATCAGCAGCAATGAGGGACCCTTCCCGTTGCGAATGGTGCAGATCGGTACCTTGACCTGGAAATAGGGTGAGCGGTCGACCGAGAACGGAATGCTGAGATAGCCGTGCGTTTTGCCTTCGCGGTCGAAATCGAGCGTGTGGACAAGGCCGGTATGCATGCTGTCCTCTCAGACGGCCGCGACGGCGGTGACTTCGATGCGCAGGTCCGGGTCGGCCAGACGCGCTTCGACGCAGGCGCGTGCCGGCAGGCGCTCGGGATCCACCCAGGCATCGTAGATCTTGTTCATCGCGTCGAAATCGCCGATCTGCGGCAAGAAGATGTTGACCGCCACGAGCTTCGACTTGCTGCTGCCGGCCTCATGCAGCAGCGCCTCGACTTTGGCCAGAACATCGCTGGTCTGCGCTTCGATGCCTCCCTTGCGGTCGTTGGCGACCTGGCCGGCTATATGCACCATGCCGCCATACACCACCGCCTGCGACATGCGAGAGCCGGACTGGAAGTATTTGATCATCTCGGATCCTTTCGAGTTCTTTTTGGAGGCCTGGTCAGCCGAAATAAGTCGGAATGGCATGGGCCACACGACCGGTCTCATCCACACCGAAAATAACGCGATAGCGGTCGAGGCAGGTGCAGGGATGCGAAATGCCGAATTCGATGACGTCGCCGACCGCGATGTCGTCGCCAGGCTGGAGAGCCAGGAAGGCATGCTGATCGTTGAGCTTGACTACCTGCGATTTCTCAGGTGAAGCCGGCAGCGGCTCGCCCGAACGATACACCCTGAGCGGCTTGGGAAAACCCTGGTCGAAGGAGACGTCGCGCATGCCCATGCCGCAAATGACGAGATCAGGTTCCGGCCGCGAAAGCACTTCGGCCCAGACACGCAGGACCGGACGGAAAGAATTGCGCGCCGAGGCGGTGGCGCCGCCGAGCTCGAAACCGCTGCGGCTGTCGACCGCGCCAAGCGATCGGTCATAGACGCCGTGGTCGTGGAAGAAGATGGCACCGCTGCGCAGCACCAGCGTCGCCTTGCCGTCCTGTTCGACCAGCGGCGAAAGCGCCGCCACCACCCTGTCGAAGAAGACCGACCCGCCGGCCGTCACGACCAGGGGAGCCTCGCCGCCGAGGCGAGCGCGGAGCCTGAGGAACATGTCGCCCACCGATGCCAGCAGCGCAGAGACCGCTTCATCGGTGCGCAGCGAATCAGGCTGAGCGGCAGCACCTTCATAGGTGCCGACGCCGGCAATGCGCAGCCGTCCGCCGGTCGCAGCGACGGCATCGGCGATTGCTTCGGCCTCGGCCGTGGTTCGTGCGCCGGCCCTCGCCGCGCCGAGCTCGACCAGGACACGCAACGGCGGGAGATCGGCAGCTGCCCGCCACGCATCCGCCAGTGCCCGCACGGCCGCGACCGAGTCGGCGAAGACATAGAGCTCGGCATCCGGCCACGCGCCAGTCAGTTTCGCGAGCCGGCCTGCACCACCGGCGCCGCCGACCTCGTTGGCAATGATCAGTCTCGAGAGACCCGCCTTCAGCATCACCGTTGCCTGCCTTATATCGGCGACCGTCGTGCCCCAGGCACCGGCCTTGACCAGCGAATGGGCGAGATCCGGCGCCATCGGCGTCTTGGCATGCGGCGCGACCGCAGCGCCCTGCTCGCGCGCATAACGCAGGAACAAGTCGCGATTTGAGGCGAAGGCCGCTTCGTCAAGGGTGAGCAGCGGCAGCGACATGCGGCCATCGGCCGGATGCCAGCCTTGCTGTCCGGCCAGGCTGGAATCCAATCCGGGCGTGCCGGGGGGC